>JAGBYG010000156.1 GCA_017628875.1 Clostridia bacterium | reverse complement strand
GTCATAAGCACACATAAAACTCTATGTGCAGTGTAGCAAGGCGCAGTTTTATTGCACTCGTGCGGTAAAAACATTTGTGACGAGTGCGAAGAAGTGAGTCACGCGAGTTGCGCGGAGTCTGTGGACTTAGCACAAATAATATTTCTGTTGGGCAAAGCTCCACAAAAGCTTTTTGGTTACTTTTTCTCGAAAAAGTGACAATTATTTACTTTGTAATTTCTCCCCGATAAATTCCAATTTATATCTTATCCATCTCTTTAAGAGCTTTTTTGAATTGGAACACGAACAGAATTGCGGTGAAGGTTACTGCGAGGGTGTCAGCAATCGGCTCTGCGAGGTAGACGCCCATAGTTTTGTCTTGAACTAAAAGCGGAACGATGTAGATAAGAGGGAGCAAGAGCACGAATTTTCTGACAACGGCAACCGTAATTGAGGAAATCGCCTTTCCAAGCGAGATAAATGTCATCTGCGCGGCAACTTGGATACCGAAAATGCAGAGAACACCGCAATAGATACGAAGTGCGCTTGCCGTAAATTCGATAAGCTCGGGTTTGTTGGTAAATATACCTGCAAAAGTTCCCGGGAAGAGCATAATGCACGCCCAAAGAATTACAGAATATACCAAGCTGACTCTTAATAAGAGGAAGAAGGCGCGTTTAACACGATCCTTATTTTTTGCGCCGTAGTTATAGCTGATTATTGGCTGTGCGCCCTGCGCCATACCTTGAAGTGGGAGCATCGCAAACTGCATAACACTTGTCAAAATAGTCATTGCGCCAACGGCAATATCTCCACCGTAGTTTTGAAGTGAAGAGTTGAAGCATACCGAGATAACGCTCTCACTGATCTGCATAATGAATTGTGCAAGACCGAGTGCGATGCAGGGAAGAACAACCGCCGCTTCGATTTTAAGGTTTTCCTTTTTTATTTTCAAAACGGTTTTCTTTCCAAAAAGGAATGAAAGAGCCCATGCACAAGAGAGCGCCTGAGAAATAATGGTCGCAAGAGCAGCACCCTTTACGCCCATTCCAAAGCCGAAGATGAAAATGGGATCAAGAACGATGTTCGCGATAGCGCCGATGAGTACAGAAATCATACTAATCTTTGTCGCGCCCTGCGCCGTAATGTAAGCATTCATACCGAGTGTGAGCTGAACGAAAATTGTGCCGATAGCATAGATGTTCATATAATCGGTGGCATAGCCGATGGTGTTTTCACTTGCACCAAAAGCCATAAGAAGATCGCGGTTGAAGATAAGAATAAGTGCGGTCAAAATAAACGATACAACCACCTGAAGTGAGAAACAGTTGCCGAGTATTTTTTCTGCGTCCTTGGGTTTACCTTCGCCAAGACAAATTGATGCACGTGGCGCACCACCTATGCTTATAAGGGCGGCAAATGCCGAAATTGCCATAATGATGGGCATACAAATACCAACACCCGTTAAGGCGTAGTCGCCAACACCCTCAATGTGACCTATAAAAATGCGGTCAACAATGTTGTATAGCATATTTACAAGCTGCGCAAGAACGGTTGGAATTGCCATTTTCAAAAGTAGCTTTCCAATCGGCTCCGTGCCTAAAAATTCTTTATTTTTCATATTTTTCTCCAATTTTGAAATAAAATTAATTTGCAAAACATATTTTATCACAAATGAGGCAAATTTGCAACTTTTTTGACGGATTTTTTTGTTCAAATATTGTTGATATAACCTTGACTTTTTCAAAAATAATGGTATAATAATGTTTGTTATATGCAGATGTGGCGGAATTGGCAGCTTCGAGAACGAGCGCGCCCGGTGGGCGAAGAAGCGAGTTTGAGGAGGCGCAGGAACAAGGAGAATTGTGAGTGAAAACGAGCAAGGCGACTATGTTACAAGCCGTATCGCGGGGCGCGGCTGCCCCGAAACAAATTAAAAATGCAGATGTGGCGGAATTGGCAGACGCGCTGGATTCAGGTTCCAGTGAAAGCAATTTCATATGGGTTCAAGTCCCTTCATCTGCACCAAAAATAGAGGACGGGGATATACCCTGTCCTCTATTTTTCATACAAATTAAATCTTGAACCCTTAGTGTTTGCTTGCAAACACTCTTTTGCGTTCAAAAACTAAATAGAAGTGCAAATGCTCGCGCAAAAGTGGTTCGCAAGTCCCTTCATCTGCACCAAAAATCAAAAGAGAGGGCTTGTCCCTCTCTTTTGGTTTTGTATCAATTTCCTATTTCGTGCTTCTCGCCCTTACCCCAATGGAGCAATCTTTCGATTGTATATTCGCCGTCGGAGGTCAATGTTATTAAATTGCCACCGAGTTTGGAATTGTGACCACCGGCAATTCCCGTTTTCGTGCCGTAACAGAAATCAACACCGAGATAATTGATTATTGCATTGTTGTAGTGATCGTGACCGAAAATCATTGCCTGCGTTCTCCCAAGCTCTAATACTTTATCAAAGAAGCCAACCGAGGTCCCTTGAGGGCAAATCGCCTCACCTATTTTACCGCTGCCTATGGACGAATCGTTTTCGTATGCTTTCACGGCATCTTCCATTTCTTGCAAGGGAATATGATAGAAAAGAAGATTTTGAACTGTATTCGTTCCGTCAAGCTTTGCAGAATCAAGCACGGCATTTTCATAGAAAGTAACGCTCTCCTCGGTAAAGCCATTTGATCTTGTATCCATAAATATCAACTGTTGAGTTTTTCCGTCGGGAAATCGGAGATAGTAATAATAATTTCCGTATCTGTCGCTCAAATCTCCGCGCTTAAAGAGTGAGGCATCAGTGTTTTCCAAAATTTTCGACAAATCCTCAAGAGAATAGGGAGTTTCGTCGTCGTGATTGCCAAGCACTACTGCCCACGGAATGCCCATTTTAGCCAAAAAGTCGCAAAGAGTTTCAACGTCTTTCTCTCTGCAATGACTACTGAAAACGTCGCCCGTGATAACTATAAGATCGGGCTCGCTTTTCATAATTGCGGATTTCATAATAGAAAACATAAGCGGCATTTCAACTTTTCCGTTTGTGTGCAAGTCGGTGAGCTGCAATATTTTGATCTTGTTATCAGAAACCGAAAGTATACCGTTTTCCTTGTCAACCTCAATTCGACTTTCGGGTGCTTCTCTGAATACTATGAAGGGAAAGCAAAAATAAGAAAGGATACCGCAAACGATTAAGATGACGGATAAAGAAACAATAATTATAGCTTTTTTTGATATTTTTGGCATAAGCAATCTCCTTGCAAGTTAGTCATTTACAATATTTTATCACACCTCAAATCGAAAA
This sequence comes from Clostridia bacterium, assembly GCA_017628875.1. Taxonomy (GTDB): domain Bacteria; phylum Bacillota; class Clostridia; order Oscillospirales; family CAG-272; genus RGIG4608. Next base: position 1,838 of record JAGBYG010000156.1, on the reverse strand, counting down.
TCAACGGTTTTTTGGTTAATGAAATTTGCATATTTCAAAAAATTAAATTTGAACAAATAATTAAGGGAGGATAGCGCTATCCTCCCTTTGACTTATTCAAATTTTTTAATGAAGTTCCAAATCGTGCCCCAATATTTATCTGGGTAGAGCAGCGCTGACATTTCGTGGTTTGCATTTCTTGTGATGAGGAGTTCTTTTTCGCAGCTTGCGTTTTTATAGAGTATTTTCGCCATTTCGACGGGCACGACGGTGTCGGCATCTCCGTGAATGAACAAAGTTGGTGTTTTTGATTTTTTTACCTGCTCAAGCGCAGATGCTTCTTTAATGTCAAAGCCGGTGCGCCTTTTTATTGTACGTTTGAAAATATTGATGAAAGGAAATGCGGGGAGCTTCATCATCTTGGGAATTTTGTAGGTATAGGCATCGTAAACCGAGGTATATCCGCAATCTTCTATAGCACAGATGACGTTTTTCGGGAGCTTTTCGCCCGTGGTCATCAAAATTGTGGCAGCACCCATCGAAACTCCGTGCAGGACGATTTTTGCATTCAATTCGGTGCGATTGATGTGATTTATCCAATCGACTATGTCAAATCGCTCGTACCATCCCATAGTTGAATATTCATAATCGCTTCCAAGGTGTGCGCGCAAATAGGGAAGGAGCACGTTATAGCCCGCTTCAAAATATCTTTTTGAAAGATAGGAAACAGATTTTACCGACGCGCGATAGCCGTGCACGATAATAACGTATTTTTTGCTCTCGTTTTCTTGTTTAAAGAGCAGAGCATTGATAGTCCTGCCCTCGCGATTGAGGATTGAAAGCTCTGTTTGCGGAGTCGATGCGTGAAAGAGCTTGCCAAGATTAACCTCCGGATTGCTTGCAAAATCCTCTCGATTTTTCTTTGTCATTAGCTTGTGCTTGATGACCGCAATTCCGTCGCGGTGCAGATGCTCGTCGACAAGCTTGTCAAGTGTTTTGCTCAAAGCAAAAGTCGCAGCTACGCCCGACAGTGCGCCAACAATCAATTTTGTTTTTGTTTTCATATTATTTTGTACCCGTTGAACCGAATCCACCCTCGCCGCGCACAGTTTCGGAAAGCTCGTCGGCTTCCTCGAAATCAGCAACTATATATGGGGTGATAACGAGCTGTGCGATGCGCTCGCCTTTTGCAACGGTTTGTTCCGTTTCGCTATGATTGTGAAGTGCAACCATAACCTCGCCACGATAATCGCAATCAATTACACCGACTTTGTTGGCAGGCGCAAGTCCGCGCTTTGTTGCAAGTCCGCTTCTAGCATAGATAAGCCCTGCAAAGCCTATGGGCAATTCAAGTGCAAGCCCTGTTTTGATGAGCATTGTTGTGTGTGGCGCGATGGTTACATCGTCCATCGCAGAATATAAATCCGCACCCGCAGAATACGGTGAGCCGTATGTCGGAATTGTTGCGTTTTCATTCATTTTTTTGATTTTTACGTTGTATTTCATGTTTTTCTCTCCAAAATACATATTTATATCAATATGTTATCATAAATTGCTCCAAAATGCAAGAATTATCTTTGACAAATGTAAAAATATGTGATATTATTAATTAGTAGATAAATTGTGATTTATCGGAGAGAAGTTACAAAGAAAAGGATTGTCACTTTTTCGAGAAAAAGTAACCAAAAAGCTTTTTATCGCGCTACGCCCAAGAGCCATATAGTTTGTGCTAAGTCCACAGACTCCGCGCAACTCGCGTGACTCACTTCTTCGCGCTCGTCACAAATGTTTTTACCGCACAAGTGCGATAAAACTGCGCCTTGCTACACTGCACATAGACTCTTTATGTGTGCTTATGG
>JAGBYG010000155.1 GCA_017628875.1 Clostridia bacterium | reverse complement strand
TGATGAAAGCGACTTTGCTGAAGTTCCACCTCCAAAGTTCTTCCGTATGAAGCCCGAGGGTGAAGTTCGTTTGATGGGTGCTTACATCGTTAAATGCAATGAAATCATCAAGAATGAAGATGGCACAGTTAAGGAAATTCACTGTACAGCAGACCTCGAAACAAGAAACGGTATGCCCGTTGACGGCAGAAAGATTAAGGGCACAATCCATTGGCTCTCCGCTAAATATTGCGAAGAAGCAACTCTTATGCTCTACGATAATCTTTTCACCATCGAAAACACAAACGATATTCCCGAGGACAAGACCTATAACGATTATCTCAATCCCAATTCTCTTGTTAAAGTTGAGCATTGTAAGGTTGAGCCCTGCCTCCTCACCGCTAACGCAGGCGACAAATTCCAGTTTGTTCGTGACGGTTACTACTGCAAGGACTCCAAATATGAAAACACCTTTAACCGCGTTGTAGGTTTGAAAGATTCGTTCCCCAAAAAATAAAAAAGGAGAATTGTTATGCTTGAATTGATTACAAAATATCCCATTATCTCAGCGTGTGTTATCTACGTTTTGATAGTATCACTCATTTCCATTATCGTTACAATTTACGATAAGAAAATCGCAGGAACGGGCAAACGCAGAATTCCCGAAGCAACACTCCTTATGTGGTCAGCACTCGGTGGCTCGGTTGCAATGCTCCTTACAATGTTCGCAATCAGACACAAAACTCAGCACAAGAAATTCATGATAGGTATTCCGCTCATCATTGTTTTGCAGGCGGTTGCTATCTACTTCCTTTGCACTTTGATCTAATTTTATTAAAAATAGTTTTCCCAAAAACACAATTATTGTATTATAAAATGCCCACGTTTAAAGGCATTAAATCGCAGAGTCGGGCATTATTGCCTAACTCTGCGTTTTTTGCTTTAATAAAAATATTTTAATAAAATTGCACATTTTTGAAAATTTGTTGACTATATTACTGAAGAGCTAATCAAAATTTATTAACAAAATGTAAATAAATAATCTTTTTTTAAAAAAGTCCGAAAAATTTGAAGAATTTTCCGAAGAAAAGTGGTATTATAATATAGAGCACCTTTTAAAAAGCAAAATTTTGCTTTTTTGAGGGTTGAAAATATACGAAAGGAGAACTTCAAAACTATGAAAAAACTCAAAAAGACATTACGAAAGGAAACAAAACTATGAAAAACGAAAACCGTAAAACTAACAAAACAAAATTTTTGGCAAGGGTGATGCTTGTTGCATTGCTTCTTACAAGCTCGGTCCTTTCAGGTTGTGAATGGGAGCTTAACAAGACTGAGGAAAGTTCTACTACCACAAGCACAACTATAACCACTACCACTACCACTACCACCGCCACTACTACAAAAAAACCTATTGATCTGTCGGATATTATCTGGGAAGAAAAAGTTTATTGCTATGCAACAGTTGAAGATCATTTTGAACCGGGGTATGTTTTAGTTTTGATAGATAAAGCTATCAGCGAACCTAATAAAGAATTTGAAAAAGAATTTTTTGCAGGAGTAGAAATTGAAAGCATTATTGATTTATCACGCACAAGCCACGATAGTTCTTACTTCGAAGAATTTAGACAAATGCTAGTATTGGTTTTAGTAGATAAAACCAAAGAAGCAGTAATCGAAGCTATCCAAATATTACAACAAATAGATGGAATAAAAGCAGCTGAACCTAGCTATATTCCTGATTACAATAACGTGCCTAATGATCCTTATTATTCATTTGGCAATAACGCAAATGACCAATAGGCGTTAGATGCCATCGATGCTCCATCAGTTTGGAACTTTACGACCGGAAATGAACTGGTTAGAGTGGGAGTTATAGATTCCGGAATTTCATATCACTCTGATTTGAATGATAATTACAGTTATGAAGATGCCTTGGATTTTTATAATATTACTACCATTGAACCAACTTTGGGAAAAGGAGATTCTAGCTCTCATGGCACCCATGTTGCTGGAATTATTGGAGCCGTAGGCGATAATGAGATAGGAATTTCTGGAGTAAATTGGAATGTATCATTGGTTCAAATGAGAGCAACACACGCACCAAACATTATGATCGCGATTATAAATGCTTTAAAATACGCTTCTGAAATTTGGGATACTAATAAGAGAATCCATATAATAAATTTTAGCCTTGGATTCTCATCACCCTCTGAACTTTTGGAAAACGCTATACGTGATTATTGTAACAAAGGAGGCTTATTCATTTGTGCTACAGGAAACACACCTCAAGACAATGACGTTGTGCATTATTATCCTGCCTATTATGGTTCTTCATTATATGGTGATCCTATACCAAACATAATAACTGTCGGAAGGATAGATATAAATAATGAACGTCCTATTGGTGCTAATTGGGGAATAAATAGTATTATGATATATGCACCAGGAGAAAATATATTAAGCACAACTCCTGACAATATTTGTATTGAAAATGACAATATAGTTAATACTTCTTTTGGGGATAAACATGCATGTGAATGTCAACGTCAATTTGATCAATGGATTTATGTTAGTGAACATAAATCTAATGGATATCATTATTTTTCTGGAAGTTCAATGTCCACCCCTTATGTTACAGGAGTAGCGGCACTATTATTGTCTGTAAACCCCAATTTAACTTCTGCACAAATAAAAAATTGTATCTTAAACGGGTCAGATACTATCACTATTGTCACAGGAGATGGCGATAATCAATCTGTAAAGTCTCTTAATGCTTGGGGAGCATTCAAATATTTGATGGAAAATTATCCTCTATATGAACAAAATGTACAGTTTGTTAACAGTACATATACACAAAGCATTGATGCAGATGCATTGTATATGAAAGATAATACTTCAATAATGAAATTGAACATTGATAACCAAGGCGAATATTCTTTTACAGTAACATCGGAAAGTTCGTTGGAAATAAAATTTTATGATGCTAATTTACAAGAAATAAATATTTCTCAAATTAAGCAAAACGATGATAAAGAAATTAACTTTATATATAACGTTAGTTACCCCTCAACGTTCTACCTTCGATCCAATTATTCAAATGGTGGTGAAGGACCACTACATGTTCATTTAAAGAATCTATCGCATACTCATTCTTATATCTACTATACATACGTTAACGCCACTACACACAGAAGTGAGTGCGGATGCGGTGCGTGGAGTGGAACAACTGCGCCTCATGCGTTTGTACCCTATAAATATAGTATCAATCAAGTGATTTGTGCGGGATGTAAATATATAAAAAGTCTCGGCAATGGCTCGGGTAATATCATAATGTCTATAGACAAGGTTTCAGCTAACGGCAGTTATATTCTCCCTGACGGCACGATAATGCTTGTTGAAGAGGATATTGAAGCCTATTTTAACGGCACACTTGTATTCTACGATAAGGGCAACGTGCCACAAACGCAATAATTGAATATTTCATCAGTTCGCTCTGCAAATGCGGAGCGAACTGTTATTTTTTACAGTTTTTTGCCGATTTTGTTTATTTTTTTCAAAAACCTCTTGAAATTTTATTTTAATATGATATAATACTAATGTTGAAAATAAATAACCCCTAAGAAAAACTATGATGAAGTTTGATTTTGTCAAGAGTTCTTTGCAGAGAGAGTCGCCTTGGGCTGTAAGCGACTTAAGAGCAGGCAAATATCGTTTCGCTTCGGAGTTGGTGCGGTGAATTTAAACAATTTAGTAGTCGCTCCCGTGTGTTCGCGTTAAGAACGTCAAAGTGTTGGCTTTGTAGCATTAGCTTGGCTAAAAATACGGGTGGTACCACGTGCGCATTCGCGCCTCGTCCTGTTCTTTGGATGGGGCGCTTTTTATTTTGACCTACTTTTTTAAGGAAAAAGTAGGCAAAAACCTTTTTTAAAAGCTTCGCAATTGTAACCATGAAGATTGCGAAAGATCCCCCACAACTCAAAACCTGTAATAAAAAAATATTGATATAAACAACTCAAACATTTCATATTTCGAAAGGAAAGACAAAATGAAAGAAACTTTGAAAAAAATCAAAGAAGAAGCTCTCTCTGCCATCTCCGCTGACGATTGCGATCTTGAAGCACTCCGAATTCAGTATCTTGGCAAAAAGGGTGAGCTCACAGCAGTTCTTCGCGGAATGGGTCAGTTGACTCCCGAGGAACGTCCCATTATCGGTCAGCTTGCGAACGAGGTTCGTGAAGAAATTGAGACCGCTATGAAAGAAAAACAGACAGAACTTAAGGCAAAAGCACTTGAAAAAGCACTCGTTGCCGAAAAGCTCGACGTTACAATGCCTGCAAAAGCTCCCAAGAGAGGTCATCTCCATCCGTTGACAAAAATGCAGCGCGAGCTTGAGGACATCTTTATCGGTATGGGCTACACAATCGCTGAAGGTCCCGAGGTTGAGTACGATTACTACAACTTCCAGGCACTCAACATTCCCGAAAATCACCCCGCGCGTGACACACAGGACACATTCTACATCACAGAAAAAATACTTCTCCGTTCACAGACATCTCCCGTTCAGGCAAGAGTTATGGAACAGCAGAAGCCCCCTATTCGCATAGTTTCTCCCGGTCGAGTTTACCGTTCCGACGCAATGGATGCTACTCACTCTCCCCTTTTCCATCAGTTTGAGGGACTTGTTGTTGATAAGGGCATCACAATGGGCAACCTTAAGAATACTCTTGAGGAGTTCGCTAAAAAGACATTCGGTGAAGAAACACGCGTTCGCTTCCGTCCCCACCACTTCCCATTCACAGAACCCTCTGCCGAGGTTGACGTTTCTTGCTTCGCTTGTGGCGGCAAGGGTTGCCGTCTTTGCAAGGGCGAGGGCTGGATTGAAATTCTTGGCGCAGGTCTGGTACACCCCAACGTTCTTCGCAACTGCGGAATCGATCCCGAAGAATACAGCGGCTTCGCTTTCGGTATGGGCGTTGAAAGAATTTTGATGCTCAAGTACCACGTTAACGACATTCGTCTTCTTTATGAGAACGACGTTAGATTCTTACATCAGTTTTAATTAGGAGGTAAGAAGTATGAATTTATCTATTAAATGGCTTAATGATTTCGTCAACACAGACGGAATTGAAATAAAAGAATATTGTGACAGAATGACCGACACCGGCTCAAAGGTAGAGGGCTATGAGCTTCTTGGTGAAGACGTGCAGAACGTAGTAGTTGCTCGCGTTGAAAAAATGGCTCGTCACGAAAACAGCGATCACCTTTGGGTTTGTCAGGTAAATATCGGCACTGAAACGGTTCAAATCGTTACAGGCGCACAGAACGTTCACGAGGGTGACATCGTTCCTGCGGCTATCCCCGTAGCACATCTTCCCGGTGACATCACAATCAAACCCGGAAAGCTCCGCGGTGTTGAATCCTATGGTATGCTCTGCTCCTACCACGAGCTTGGTTTAACCGAACACGATATGCCCGAATACGAGGGTGACGGCATCCTTATTCTTGGCGAAGAATATGCAGAATACATCGGCAAGGACGTTAGAGAAGCTCTCCTTCTTCGTGACACAAGTGTTGAATTTGAAATCACTTCAAACCGTCCCGACTGTCTTTCTGTAATCGGTCTTGCAAGAGAAACTGCAGTTAGCTTTGGCAGAGAGTGGACACTCCCCACACCTGTGGTTAAGGGCGCAAATGACGGCGACAACGTTGAAAACTATATCAAGGTTGCAATTCAAGACAGCGACCTCTGCGCAAGATACAGCGCAAAGGTTGTTAAGAACGTTAAAATCGCTCCCTCTCCCCTCTGGCTCAGAATGAGACTTCGCGCAAGCGGTGTTCGTCCCATCAACAATATCGTTGACATTACAAACTACGTAATGCTTGAATACGGTCAGCCAATGCACGCATTTGACTATACTTGTCTTTCAGGCGCAGAGATAAACGTTCGCAGAGCCGCTGACAACGAAAACTTCGTTTCTCTTGACTCCAAAGAGCACACACTCGACTCCTCAATGCTCGTAATTGCAGACCATAGCAAAGCGGTTGCTCTTGCAGGTGTTATGGGTGGCGAAAACTCCGAAATTAAGGACACAACAACTACAGTTGTATTTGAAAGTGCAAACTTTGAAGGCGCTTCCGTTCGTGTTACCGCAAAGAAGAACGGTATGAGAACAGAGTCCTCTGCTCGTTTTGAAAAAGGACTTGATGCAGAAAATACAATTCCTGCACTTCTTCGTGCTTGTGAGCTTGTTGAGCTTCTCGGCGCAGGTGACGTGGTTGACGGTCTTATCGACGTTTACCCCGGCAAGAAAGAGCCAATCACTCTCCCCCTTAATGCAAAGGTTATCAATGAATTCCTCGGTGTTGAAATTTCCGAAGAATTTATGGTTGAAACACTTAAAAAACTTGAATGTAAGGTTGAAAACGGTGTTATTACAGTTCCCTCTTTCCGTAATGACCTCACTTGCATGAATGACATTGCAGAGGAAGTTATCAGAATTTACGGTTATAACGATATCAAATCTTCAAAAATCACAGCAGAAAACTCCGCAGGTGGCAGAACACCCAAGCAGCAGTTCAAGGTTGATCTTTCCGACGCACTTTGCGGAATGGGTCTTGATGAGATTACAACATTCTCATTCATCAGCCCAAGATACTATGATAAAATCCGTCTTCCCGAGGACGAAAACGTAAGACGTTCAATCGTTATTTCAAATCCTCTCGGTGAGGACACAAGCATTATGCGTGTTACTGCGCTCCCCTCTATGATGGAAGCACTCGCGCTCAACAACAATATGGGCAACGAGGACGTTTGCCTCTATGAAATGGGTAATATTTATATTCCTGCCGCAGAGGAAGACGATCTTCCTTGTGAATCCAATGTTCTCACACTCGGTATGTACGGAAACGTTGATTTCTACACAATGAAGGGTGTAATCGAGGGCGCGCTCGCGCTTGGCAGAATTAAGGGTGTTGAGTATGAGGCAGTTACTGACAACGCAACATTCCACCCCGGTCGTTGTGCAAGAATTGTTGCTCAAGATGGCGAATTCCTTGGCATTTTCGGTCAGCTTCATCCTCTCACCGCGCAGAATTACGGATTTAATACTCCTGTTTATGCTGCAGAGCTTGATTTTGATGCCATTTTCGAGCATTGTGATACCGTGATTGAGTATAAGCCCCTTCCCAAGTTCCCCGCATCCACTCGTGACTTCTCATTCGTTTGTGATGAAGCGCTTGAGGTTGGTAAGCTCTCCTCTCTTATTGCAAAAGCGGGTGGTAAGCTCGTTGAGGACGTAACACTCTTTGACATCTACCGCGGAACACAGCTCGGCGAGGGCAAAAAGTCCGTTTCCTTCCGTGTAACTCTCCGCGCAAGCGATAGAACTCTCACAGTTGAAGAAGCAGATAAGGTTAGCTCAAAAATTCTTTCCTCTCTCGAACATCAGCTCGGCTTGACTTTGAGAAAGTAATAAAATAATGAAGCACCGTTCACTTGAACGGTGCTTTTTATATTAGTGTGATAAATTGGGATTTATCGAATAGTTAGTTAAAATAAAACCGCCTGCGCGGCGGGCGCGCGCTTTTGAAAAAGCGCGGCAAAACAATCGCGTGGGGCCCAGCTGATTTAACGTAAATTTTCAATAATTTGCGAGCAAATTATTGGTTCAACCAACAAAACACTCTTATGAAAACGAGTTTTCAACGAGTATTTTATTGTTTGAACTACGAACATCAAAGCTAAAGCTTCGATGTTCAAAAATTTACTTTGTGTGTGCGTAGCCATAAGCACATATAAAGAGTCTATGTGCGGTGTAGCAAGGCGCGGTTTTTATTGC
>JAGBYG010000154.1 GCA_017628875.1 Clostridia bacterium | reverse complement strand
GACACAGGCTCTCTACTCACAGGCAGTTCTTGATGCAAAGACAGTTGTTTGGAACGGTCCTATGGGCGTGTTCGAAAACCCCACACTTGCAAAGGGTACTATCGCTATGGCAGATGCTCTTGCTAAGTCAAGCGCAACAACAATCGTAGGTGGTGGTGACTCCGCAGCGGCTTGCGAAACACTTGGTTTTGCTTCACAGATTACACACATCTCAACAGGTGGCGGTGCATCTCTTGAATTCCTTGAGGGTCTTGAGCTTCCCGGTATCGCTTGTCTTGAGGATAAATAATTAATAAAAATATTGCTGTGCCGAGTTTTCGGCACAGCATACTTACGATAGGAGAAAATAAAAATGAGAAGATACGTTATCGCAGGTAACTGGAAGATGAACTTCACACCTTCCGAGGCAACTGCATTTATTAATGAAATCAAGCCCTTGGTTGAGGGTAAAAATAATTGCGACATCATCTTTTGCGCTCCCTTTGTAACAATCGGTGCGGCTATGGAGGCTGCTAAGGGCTCTAACATCAAGATTGGTGCGCAGAACGTTCACTTTGAGGAGAAGGGCGCGTTCACAGGCGAAATTTCCGCTAAAATGCTTAAGGAAATCGGTGTTGAATACGTAATTATCGGTCATAGCGAAAGACGTCAGTACTTTGGCGAAACAGACTATACAGTAAATCTTCGCACAAAGGCAGCTCTTGCTGCCGGTCTTAAGGTTCTTCTTTGCCTTGGCGAAGTTAAGGAAGAAAGACTTGCAGGCATTACTAACGAAGTTGTTGGTATGCAGACAAAGCTTGACCTTGCAGGAATTTCTGCTGAGGAGCTTAAGAACATTATTATCGCATACGAGCCCGTTTGGGCAATCGGCACAGGCCTTACAGCTACTCCCGAGCAGGCAGACGAAACTTGCGGTGTAATCCGTGACGTTGTTGCTGACCTTTACGGTAGAGAAGTTGCAGAAGAACTCATCATTCAGTACGGTGGATCTATGAACGACAAGAATGCGGCAGAGCTTCTTTCTAAGACAAACGTTGACGGCGGTCTTATCGGCGGCGCGTCCCTTGTTGCAGAAAAGTTCAACGCAATCGTTGACGCGGCGCAGTGATGTCTTATTTGATATTATTTTTTGTGCTTTTGGCGGTATATTTGGTTGGGATATTGCTTTCTAAACGCTTCGCATTGCACAAAAAATACATAAATCCCATATTTGCAGCAATTATATTTGCTTCGTACTTGTACGTTGCTATATATATGTATAAGGATGTGGGACCTAATGATTGGAATTTTCTTAATACTTTGCCCACTGCAAACGTAAGTCCATTTATGTTTTGCTTGACTCCCTTGATTTTAATAATGCCAAAGGCAATTCGAAAGTATTGTATGACTCTTGTTGCGCTTTTGTCACTTGGAATGTTACTAGCCGGACTTGGCGGAGCACTTGGATTTATGATGCGTGATTATAAATTCCATTGGCATATAGCAATGGACTGCTTTGCACACATTTTTATCTCACTTTGGGGAATATATCTTGTAAGAAGCGGTCAAGTTGAGTTGACAACCAAAAAGGCGGTGCGTGGTGGATCAATTATTGTTTGTGTGGCTGTAATGATGCTTGTTTTAAATTTAATTTTTGATAAAGCATTTTTCGGGCTCTCACTTTACGGTAAGCATAATATCTATAACAACGTGATTTTTGAAAGCGGTATTGTTTCGGCATTGGCTTATTTTGCAGGACTTTGCACAGTATTGTTGGCAGGATATTTTTATCAAAAGGCACTAAATAAAAACAGAACATAAAAAATCCCTCCCGAAAAAGCACAAAAAGTCGGGAGGGATTTTGATTTTTTGTGATATAATGTGTGCAGTTGACGAAAGGAAGTGAAGTTATGAATGACTTGAAAGAAGGAGTAGAGAAGGCAATCCACTATATTGAGGACAATATTTGCGAGGAACTTGATATTATGGAAATTGCCAAGAGGGCATATGTTTCGCCGTTCTATTTTCAAAAGATATTTCACGTTTTTTGTGGCTGTACTGTTGGTGAGTATATAAGAAATCGCCGACTGACACTTGCTGCACAAGAGCTATCCACCTGTGACGTCAAGGTGATAGACGTAGCTTTGAAATATGGATATGATTCTCCTGATAGCTTTGCAAGAGCATTTTGGAAATTTCACGGAGTAAATCCCTCGTCGGCAAAACAAAGTGGCGCAAATTTAAAGTGCTTTGCGCCGATAAGATTAAAATTAACGTTGGAGGGTGGTACAATTATGGAGTACAAAATAGTTGAAAAAGCGACGTTTACCATTGTGGGTAAATGCAGAAAATTTAATGCAGATAATTCGTATGAAGAAATTCCGAAATTTTGGAGCGAGCATTACGCAACCGGTGGTGGCGAAATCATTCAAGGTGTGTTTGGAGTTTGCGTTGACGGTGACGGCAAAGAATTTGACTATCTTATAGCGGATCTTTATTTTCCTTGTTACGATATTCCCCAAGGATGCGAAACAAGAACCTTTGAGGGCGGTACTTGGGCGGTGTTTCCGTATCACGGAGAGTGCCCTGAGGCTCTTCAAAGCGTGAATACGCAGATTTGGAGGGAGTGGCTTCCAAACTCGGTGCAATATGAGCTTGCAGGGAATTACAACCTTGAATTTTACATCTCCGAAACCGAGGGTGAAATTTGGGTGCCTGTCAAGAAAAAATAAATAGTTGAATTAAGCACTCACTTTTGTGGGTGCTTTTTTGGTTCGTTAAATTGGGATTTATCGAGTAGTTAGTTAAGTTAAGACCGCTCGAGCCGCTTGGGCTTCCGCTTTTGAAAAAGCGGAGCAAAACAATCGTTTGGGTTTGTGCTGATTTGACGTAAATTTTCAATAATTTGCGAGCAAATTATTGGTTCAACCAACAAAACACTCTTATGAAAACGAGTTTTCAACGAGTATTTTATTGTTTGAACTACGAACATCAAACCCAAAGGTTTGATGTTCTAAAATTTACTTTGTTTGAACGTAGCCATAAGCACACATAAAGAGTCTATGTGCAGTGTAGCAAGGCGCGGTTTTATCGCACTTGTGCGGTAAAAACATTTGTGACGAGCGCGAAGAAGTGAGTCACGTGAGTTGCGCGGAGTCTGTGGACTTAGCACAAATAATATTTCTGTTGGGCAAAGCGCCACAAAAGTTTTGCGGAGCTTTTTCAAAAGCGACCATTTTTTATCTTTGTAACTCCCCGACAAATCAAAATTTGAAGCGCAAAAAATCCCCGCGAGGTGATGCGGGGAAAGAAAAACCCCAAGCATTTGCTTGAGGTTTTGGGTATTCGAACTAGTTTGATTTTTTGTTGTTTTTTTATTGATGGTTATTCAGTAGCTTTACCTTTAACCATAAGTTCTTTTGTTTTTGCTGTATCACCGATCTTATAAGTTACAACAACGTTCTTACCAGCTTCAGCTTTAACTGTCAATGTTGCTCTAGCAACACCCTTGTCATCTTTTGCTACAAGTTTCTGAAGTTCTGTATTTTTAGCGATGAAATCATCGATAGTTGTTTGATCAACTTCTGTTTCTTCAGCATATTCAGCATTAAGAATATTAACGATCTGGTTGAGTTCTGTGTCAACTTTGGACTCTTCAGCCTTATTAATGAAAGCTGTATAGCCAACTACTGCAACAGATGAGAGGATTGCAAGAATTGCAATAACAACGAGCAATTCAACGAGCGTAAAGCCCTTCTTTGCGTTCTTTTTCATTCTTGTTTCTCCTTTTAATATGAAAATTTTGTTTGCCCCTTCGCATTCAAAAGGGGATATTATTTGGGAAACAGCGGCAACACGAAAGGTGCGTCGTTGTTTTCACTTTTTTAGGCATATAATACTTCATCATACGTCCTATGTTGAGGTCATTGTAGCATACTTGTCGAGTTTTGTCAAGAAAAAAGTGATTATTTATGAAAAATTTTGATTATTTTCTCGATTTTTGACGAATTTTGTTGATGTTTCAGCGATAAATTGGGATTTATCGGTGAGTTAGTTTGAAACAAGAAAGGAGAACTCCCTCCGTCTTTGCCTAAGGGCAAAGCCACCTCCCTCTGCGGAAGGAGGCTCTGTAAGGCAATCTCTCGTAAGTAGCCGTGATGTTTTGTAAAACCTTGTAATGCCTTATAATATCTGACAATTTGAACTATATGTCTATAGTCGAAAGTGCATCTAACAGAGGCTCCT
>JAGBYG010000019.1 GCA_017628875.1 Clostridia bacterium | reverse complement strand
GCCATCCTCTGTACATGTTGCGTCATAACCGGGGAGGTATTCCTGTACACAATCGTGCTTGCATCCCTCGGGTTCTGTAGGTTGTTGGGGTTGATCACACGCTACCAAAACTGTAAGCGCAAGAACCAATACCATCACTACGAGGAGTGTTTTGATAATTTTCTTCATAAAATTATCTCCTTTCATATTTTTGCCTTTCGGCTTGTTTTGACAAACAAAAGAGATAATACGCGTAGTTACCCCTTATATTTATCTATCATCATTATAGAACATGGCAAAAACAATGTCAAGTTTTTTTGAGCTTTTTTTATGAGTTTTACCATTTTTTTGCGTTTTGCACAAAAACTGTTTTTCTTGAAAATAATTGTATGTATATTTTTACAAAATAAATAAACCACTTGGAAAAATCCAAGCGGTTTTTTATATTCAGTTCACTGAAAATTTCTGCTTCAACTGTGTTACCTTATCCTGCTGTGCCATCTCGGGCGCGTACCACCCCTTTTCCTTTATCTTAGTATAGATTTGATTTTGCAACTGCAAGGATTTATTCAAAGCATTTGAAAATGATGAAAACACGTTCTGGTCGCTCGCCTCAATCGCTCCGTGCATATATAGGTCGCACGCACCCTTTTCAAGAAGGAGAAGATTCTCCATCACGTTTCTGTCGTTTGTTGCTTCGTTCATTTTCATTATCCCCCCTTAAAGTAATTGATAAAATCCACTAAAGATTTCACCGTGCTTTTGTGTTAAATCTGTTACGAGATTTTTGAGTTCCCCGTCCTGCAACTGCGCTGAACATTCCTGACACTTCGTTTTAAAATATTTCTCGTGACCGAGCGCGTCCTCGATGTAAAGTAGTTCCTTATTTGTCATTTTTATCAAACTCCTTTCTGTTTGGTAATTTGATTATTGACGTATTTCTCACAAATATTCAAGTTGCGAAAAAATGCACCTCAAAATCAACCGGACTTTGCAATTTCACTATCTTTTTTGACTTTTTTTGCGATGAAAATTCATTTTTCGCTCAAAAACTGCTTTTTTGCAACTGCAAGTTGCAAAAAAATCAAACAAAAGTTGGTAGAAACTGTTGCATTTTTGTGATATATTTAGTATAATGGATATAGAAATATACATTATTACATAAAGGAGAATTTTCTTATGACGATAGGACAAAAAATAATCGCGCTTCGTAACAGTATGGGTATCTCCCAAGAAAAACTCGCTGAGCTTTTAGGCGTATCTCGTCAATCCATTTCAAAATGGGAAATGGATCACTCCGTTCCCCAAATTGATAAAATTTTGCAAATTTCAGAAATTTTCTCGATTTCCTGTGACGATCTTCTTCACGATGACGTTGAGCTTCGCGGAACTATAACCGCCCCCCTTACAAATAAGTATTTTGGAACTGACGGCTTCAGAGGCGAAGCAAACGTGAGTTTGACGTCTATGCACGCATACAAAATTGGGCGCTTCCTTGGTTGGTACTATTCCCTTCAGCTTCAGAACGAAGAGAGAGGAACTCGCCGTCCCAAAATCGTAATCGGTAAGGACACCCGTCGCTCAAGCTATATGCTCGAATACGCTATCGCATCGGGTATTGCAACATCGGGTGCAGATGCCTACATTCTCCACGTTACCACAACCCCAAGCGTTTCCTACGTTACAAGAATGGACGGGTTCGATTGCGGAATTATGATTACCGCTTCTCACAATCCCTTCTATGACAACGGAATTAAGGTAATCAATCGTTACGGTGAAAAGCTCGACGATGAAACTACCGCGCTTATCGAAGCATATCTTGACGGAAATCTCGGCTTACTCGGTATTAAGGGCGATGATCTTCCTTTAGCGGTTGGAGATAAGATAGGCAGTATTCACGACCACGTTAGCGGAAGAAACAGATACATCGGCTATCTTATTTCAGTTGCCTCCAACTCTTATAAAAAACTCCGCATCGGTCTTGATTGCGCAAATGGTGCCGCTTGGTCTATCGCACGCGCAGTATTTGGCGCACTCGGAGCGCAAATTTATGTTATCGGTGATGAGCCCGACGGTCTTAATGTAAACCGTGACTGCGGCTCTACTCATATTGAAAATCTTGCAAAACTTGTTCGCGAAAAACACCTTGATATCGGCTTCGCATTTGACGGTGACTGTGACAGATGTCTTGCAATCGACGAAAACGGCAACGTTGTTGACGGAGATAAAATTATGTATCTCCTTGCAAAGCGCCTTAAAAACCGCGGAATGCTCAATGACAACACAGTGGTTGCAACGGTTATGTCAAACAGCGGATTTGTGGCTTCTCTTAATAAAATCGGTATAAAATGCGTTCAAACAAAGGTCGGCGACCGTTTCGTTTATGAATGTATGCAAGAAAAGGATTATTCCATTGGTGGTGAGCAATCGGGTCATATTATTATGAGAAAGTATGCCACAACAGGTGACGGACTTCTCACAGCAATTATGGTAACCGAGGAAATTTGCGATAGCAAGTCCACTCTTTCCACGCTTGTGAAAGACGTTATGGTTTATCCTCAATATTTAAAGAACGTGCGCGTTGCAGACAAGGATGCAGTTATGAACGATAAAGACGTTCTTGCAAGTGTTAAAGAAGCAGAATCTCTTATAAACGGAAACGGACGCGTGCTTCTTCGTCAAAGCGGAACTGAACCCCTTATCAGAGTAATGGTAGAAGCGGAAACCGAGGAAAAATGCCACGAATATACCGACATCGTTGTTAAAGCGATTGTTAAAGGAGGATATGCGATTGATTAAATCAGTTAAAACAAAAGAATTGTTTGATTGCACAGTTCCCTATCTTGTTGAACTTTTTGAAGAAAGCGAATATCCTTGGGAAATTCTTCCTAAAATAAAAGACCTTGCAAAGAAAATTATTGCAGAGGGGCTTGAAGGATATACCTTGATTGCAGATGGTGTTCTCGTTGGTGAAAACGTTAAAATTTATCCAACGGCTACCATTGAAGGACCAACCGTTATCGGCTCGGGAACAGAAGTGCGCCCAGGCACATTCATTCGCGGCGGAGTTATCACAGGCGAAAACTGTGTTATCGGCAATTCAAGCGAATTAAAAAACTGCATCCTTTTGAACAAGGTGCAGATTCCCCACTATAACTATGTTGGCGACTCAATTCTCGGAAATAAAGCACACACGGGCGCAGGAACTATATTCTCAAATCTCAAAAGCGACGGCAAAAACGTAGTCATTCACGGAGATGTTGAATACGAAACAAACTTGCGCAAAATCGGTGGAATACTTGCAGACGGAGCTGACGTTGGCTGTGGCTCGGTAATCAATCCGGGTACAATAATCGGCAAAAACACAAGTGTTTATCCCCTCACTTCTCTTCGCGGAGTTTACCCTGCAGATTGCATAGTAAAATCCACAAAAGAAGTTGTTAAAAGAATATAAAAAATGGCGGTCATTGACCGCCATTTTCTTTATTTCTTTTCAAAATAAACAGTTTCTGTGTTAGTATCAAAATAGATTGTATAAGTTCCAAGCTCTACTTGAATATTTTTGTTGCTACCTTGGTATTCAAACGACGTGTTGATTTTGCTTTCATCTACCGTGTTATACCAAGCCACATCTCCGTTTTCTCTGTTATTGTAAATCTTGAATTTAAATGTACCCGCATCACCGTTACTTGAATAAGCAGTAATTGTTACAGAATAAATTCCGTCTCCGATATGCTTAAGCTTATACTGCTCGTGATTACTCCAACCGTTATTATCAAAGTTTCCGCGAACGTACAATTCCCATTCCTTTTGTACGGGTGTACTTCCTGAACCTGAGCCGGAATTAGAGCCCGCATCGGGGTTTGAGCTTGTGCCAACGTTCATATTAAAACCGCTGATATATTTAGCAAGGGTTGCAGCCTTTTTAGTAATATATTCACTATATGACATATTAGCACCGTTTGATTTATTCACGTTAAATGAAACACCCCATCCTGCATTACTGTAATGCTTTGAGGTTGAAGTATCATTCGCATAAAGTGATTTAGCGATTGTATAGTATTCTTCAAAAGCAGAAATCTTAAACATTAAGCTTGAAGCGACAGTTTTAAGAACTTCGGTATATTCATTTTTATAGAAATTAGCATTCAAAATACCCTTCGAGAAAAGAGGATTTTTTTGCTGACTGTTGCTGTTTCCTATTGCAGTATTATTATAGGGACTATCCTCTGTCATATGGTTGCCGCTTGGATTCCAGTCCTTGTTAACACCAAGACCTCTATCCACATCATAAGGAATAACCATCATCTTGCCATTATCCGCACGGAAATATATGTAACAGTTGTTGTAGTTGTTTCTAAGGTCATCGGGGTTACCCATCATATAGGAAATTGCCGCAAACTTAAGGAAATTATCAACATCAACAACGGATGCAAAGGTATTCTTATTGCAGGAGTTTGAATTCAAAACACTTATAAGATTTTTAAGCGATGAATGGTCGCTTGTCTTTTTGTTTGTCTTAAGATCGTAAACGTAGAATTTACCTGCATCCTCATCCTCAACACCATAGGAACTAAAGGATGTGAAGGTCGCGCCTTCATTTGTCCAACCGAGCTTGTAAAGGTCGCCGCCAAGTGCCTCAGCGGGCAAATTCTTTTCAAGGAATATATCGTCAATCGGTTCATAGAATAACCACACGCCCGCGTGATCGTTACCAATATCAACAGAGGCAAGGTTTGTGTGAGGAGCAAGCACTCCAAACTCACGGTAAATTTCGTAAGAGTAATGCTCTCTGATATGAGTGGAATCCTCATTCTTATTCCATCTCATATCAATTTTTTCAAGGGTAGCAAAAGTTCTGTTTTTACGCGCCTTTCTTGCTGCGCTGTCACTCCACACAAGAGCATCGCTTCCATAGTACTCTTCCTCATCGAATGTTTCACCAAAGCTAATCTTAAAGTGAATGAGATTATACATTCCACTATCATCATTATAAAAGTTCGTTCTTGATGTGTTACCCTTCATTCTAACGCCAACCTGCTCAATGATAAACTGCCACTGTGTGCCATCGGGCTTTGTTATGGTAACGTGCAAATCCGCCATTCTGTAAATTGGCGACTTAGAACCCATTGAGTTGTATTTTTCATAGTCCTTCTGTATCTTTTTAAGCTCGCTATTGCTTATGTCAAGATAAAGGGAAATATGATTTTCGATATTAAAAAGCTCTTCAAAAAGAGTAAGCTCGTCAACGTCGGGATTAATAATTGGATCTTCCTTCGGAACATCGGGATTTGTTGTTGTTCCAACGGTAGAAGAAGTAGTTCCCGTTGTGGGTTTGCTTGTAGTACTTGTAGTGGGATTTGCAGTAGTTGTACTCGTGGTCGTACTTGTACTGGAGCTACCCGAAGGACGTGTTGTTCCTTCCCCTCTCGTTGTAGTGCTAAAAATGGGATTAGTCGGATCTGCAATCTCATAGCAAGAGAAAAGCCCAAGTCCCATAACCAAAATCAAAAGAAAAGCTAATAATCTTTTCATAACCTACTCCTTTATACGTAAATTTATCTATTTTAATTATACATTAATAGTTCTTTTTTGTCAATACGAAAAAGCACCCAATTTTTTTGAGTGCTTTTTGTATATTATTTTTGATTATAATACTCCGTAAACTATCCAAAGATAAACGTAAGCAGAGATAACAGCCGCAAGTGTGAAAGGAATACCAATCTTGAAGAAATCTTTGTTTTTAACTTCATATCCCTCTCTGCGAAGAATTGCCGTACCTGTGATATTGGCTGATGCGCCAATGGGTGTAATATTTCCACCAAGAGTAGCTCCTGAAAGAAGACCAAAGTACATAAGAGTAGGATTAATTCCAAGTCCCGTGATAATAGGAAGCATCGTTGCGACATAAGGAATGTTATCAATAAATGCAGAAATGAGAACGGATGCCCAAACAATAATTGTAAAGAGCAAGAATTCGTTTCCGCCCCCAAGCTTTGCAAGAAGACCTGCAGCAGCATCGATAACTCCCTGTTCTGCTATACCGCCAATCATAAGGAACAAACCAAGAAGAAGTCCAAGTGTTTCAAAGTCAATTGCCTTAAGAGGACCTACAACGGATTCCTTTGTCTTATTCTTAACGAAATTATATACAAGACCGATAGCCAAAAGAACACAGCAGATAAGACCATTTGTGATCTCGGGCTTATTTTCAATGAAGGACGCACCTATGAGAAGCGCAAGCATTGCTAGGAGAAGATAAGTAGGCACATAATCTGTTACCTTAGTAGTTGTTTCCTGTTTAGGAATGGGCTGCTTCTTTTTTCTGAATATCCAAGCAAGAATAATAGCAGAAGCAATAGCACCAAGCTCAACCGCAAAAAAGATACTGGGCTTACCCTCATACCAGAAGAAATCAAGGAAGCTCATTCCCGCTTCACCGCCAAGCATAATTGCCGTTGTATCACCAACGAGTGTTGCCGCACCCTGAAGATTAGAGGAAACTGCAATACTGATAATAAAAGGAACGGGATTTGTATTGAGCTTTTTACAAATTTGAATTGCAACGGGAGCAACCATAAGAACTGTTGCTACATTATCAACAAATGCAGAAATAATACCTGCAAAAAGAGCAAGAGCAACCGCTGCCATTTGAACGTTTTTAACTTTTTTAATAATGATTTCTGCAAGAAGGTCGGGCATCTTGGAGTCAATAAAGAGCTGAACAAGACCCATTGAGCCGGCAATCATAAGAAGAACGTTAAAATCGATTGAAGGAATAATGTTTGTAAGCGAAAGCATACCGGTAACGATAAATATAAGACCGGAAACAAGCGCAATATATGTACGATACTTACCGAAAGAAAGAATCATCACATATGTAAGCGCAAAGAGTATAAGTGCGTAAATCATTTTGTTTTTCTCCTATTAATTATATATTTATAAAACCCTAATTATTATACAACCTTTTTAACCAAATGTCAACCTCATTTTTTGTTCATTTTGATAGTAGTTTTTTTAACAAAGTTATGGTAAAATAGTATTAATAAACAAAAGGAGATCACTTATGAATAACTATTTTAAAAAAGTAAAAAAGAATTTTGGCTTTGGCTGTATGAGATTGCCGATGAAGGACAACGAGGTTGATACCGCAGAATTTTCTGCAATGATAGATACATTTTTAGAAAACGGCTTTAACTATTTTGACACCGCGCAGGGCTATCTTGAGGGCAAGAGCGAGCTTGCGTTAAAGGAATGTCTGACAAGCCGCTATCCAAGAGAAAGCTACATATTGACTGACAAGCTCTCCCCCCACCTTTTCAAAAGCGAAGCAGATATCCGCCCCGCGTTTGAACGTCAGCTTGAAGCGTGTGGTGTTGAATACTTTGACTTTTATCTGATGCACTCTCAAAACAAAGGGCTTTACCCCAAATACCAATCCTGTCGTGCATATGAAATCGCTCAGGAGCTTAAAGCAGAGGGCAAGGTCAAATACGTTGGATTTTCTTTCCACGATGATGCGGAATTTCTTGATAAAATCCTCACCGATCATCCTGAAGTTGACGTTGTGCAAATTCAGTTTAACTACGCAGAGTACGATGACCCCTCGGTAGAATCAAGAAAATGCTATGAGGTCTGCAGAAAGCATAACAAACCTATTATAGTTATGGAACCCGTTAAGGGAGGACATCTTGTTAATCTTCCCGATAAAGCAAAGGCAGTGTTCTCTGCCCTTGGCGATATGAGTCCCGCAAGCTATGCAATCAGATTTGCCGCGAGCTTTGAGGGCATATTTATGGTACTTTCGGGTATGGGCGATATGCAGATGATGAACGATAACATCTCCTATATGAAGAATTTTGAGCCTCTTAATGCAAAAGAGCTCGAAGCAATCCATAAAGTTCTTGAAATAGTTAAGGAGCAAGGAACAATTCAATGCACCGCCTGTCGCTATTGCGTTGACGGTTGCCCGATGAATATCCCCATTCCCGACCTTTTTGCCTGCGCAAACGGTAAAAAGATTTGGAACGCGTGGAACTATAATTCTTATTATCGTTCCCTCACAAAAGACGGGGGCGCACCTGCATCTTGCATCGAATGTGGCGCGTGCGAGGATTCTTGCCCCCAGCACCTCCCCATCCGCGACCTCTTAAAAGAAGTAGCTAACGAATTTGAAAAGAAAGATTAATAAAAACCCGACGGAATTTCCGTCGGGTTTTTTATTATTATTTTTTAACAACTCTCCTCAAGCAAATCGCTGTTCTTGCAGGAAGATAAATTTGGAACTGACGATCATCATTCGTTGAATAAACCTGCGTTTCGCTGAGTCTGTCCCATCCGCCGAATTCGTTGCGGTCGGTCGAAAATACAACCTTATATTCGCCCTTGAATTTGGGTTTGAGGTAATATCCCCAATAATGATTTGTGGGATGGAAATTGAACACGTAGATAAGTCCGTTTCTTTCAAACATCATCACCTTGTTATCATCATCAATCTGCAACCAATGTGGCTCTTTCTCATAAATGCGATATTCCTTTGCGAGCTTGAGCATTTCTCTGTCAAACGCTTGAAGCTGACTGTATTTCAAATCGGGATTATCAGCAATGCTCCACTGACGTCTGCAATAGAAATGTGACCAACCGTTGCCCTCACGTGGGAAGTCAATCCATTCGGGGTGACCGAATTCATTACCCATAAAGTTGAGATAACCCTCACCGCCAAGTGCATTAGTAACAAGACGAATCATCTTGTGAAGCGCCATACCTCTTTCAATAACGTAATCATTCGACCACTTGCCCATCTCGGTGTACATCTTCGCATCGCAAAGACGGAACATAAGCGTTTTATCACCAACGAGCGCTTGGTCGTGCGACTCCGCATAGCCGATATACTTTTCGTGAGGACGTCTGCCCGTAAGCTCGCACCAGATGTGCCACATACTCCAATCCTCGTCGCGAACACCTCTTACAAGTCTTATCCACATATCGGGTGAGCCCATCGCAAGACGATAATCAAATCCGATACCGCCATCAGCAATCGGCAAGCACATACCGGGCATAGCGGACATATCCTCTGCAATAGTTATCGCGTTAGGATTAACCTCATAAATAAGCTCTGTAGCAAGCTGAAGATAAGTAACAGCCTCTGTATCGGTGTTAAGTGAGAAATATTTAGAATAATCGGTAAACGCAGTACCAAGACCGTGATCGTGATAAAGCATTGAGGTTACACCGTCAAAACGGAAACCGTCAAAGCGGTATTCTTCCATCCAGAATTTAAGGTTAGAAAGTAAGAAGTGAATAACCTCGGGCTTGTCATAATTAAAGAGCTTCGTTCCCCAAGCAGGATGATTACCCTTGTCTCCTGCATGGAAATACTGTGTAACTGTACCGTCAAACTCTGCAAT
>JAGBYG010000153.1 GCA_017628875.1 Clostridia bacterium | reverse complement strand
GTGGCTCTGTTGGAGTGTGTTAGCTCGTGAAGAGAGAACGGTGTAAATACCACCGACCTTGTTACACACTTCCCAACTTGTTTCAAATATTACACTTGGGTTTAGTTTAGTTTGTGCCATTTATATATATGTTAAAAAGCGCGGCAAAGGTACTAAAAATTAGTTAAAATGGTGCTAACTTTCTGATATTTTGTGTAGTTATCCCTGCTTTTTCTGTCAATTTGATAGGAATTGTAAAGTAAAATTGCCAAGGGTAGTGGGAACGTGCAGAAGAAAACCACCAACTTTTGTAGCATAGCTGACGATATTCCACTCATAATTGGCATAATAAATGGTTTGTTTTGAGACAATAGCAAATCTATTTTCGTATTTCAGGGGGGGCACTATTGGTTGTTGCGAGTCATCCCTTACTCATTATATATATGATGACGGTTATTATAATTGAGGTCGATGAATAATGAGTTTTACGGGTATTTATGTGTGAATTTTGAGCTGTATTTTGGGGCTAAAAAGATTGATTTTTTACTTAATTAAGTTGATTTTTGTAAAAATATTTTGTGACCTTGATATTAAAGCCTATATTCGTATACGAATACAAAACAATATTACTAATGCTTAAATTTAACGTGTATGAAAAAGTATAATTTTGGTGCTGGTCCCTCTATTCTCCCTGCATGTGTCATGGAAGCTACTGCAGCTGCTTGTGTTGATTTTAATGGCATGGGATTGTCGTTGATGGAAATTTCTCACCGCACAAAGGAATTCCAAGCTGTAATGGACGAAGCTCAAGCTTTGTTCAAGGAATTGTTGGAAATTCCCGAAGGATATAGCGTTGTTTTCTTGGGTGGCGGTGCAAGTCTTGAATTTGCAATGGTGCCTATGAATTTCTTGGAAAAGAAGGCTGCATATCTTAATACAGGTGTGTGGGCAAAGAAGGCGATTAAGGAGGCTAAGGCTTTTGGAGAAGTTGAAATTGTGGCTTCGTCTGAAGCAGACAATTTTACGTATGTGCCCAAGGATTTTGCAATCCCCGCAGATGCTGATTACTTGCACATTACAACAAACAATACCATTTACGGCACCGAGTTGCGCTATGACATTGATAGCCCTGTGCCCGTGATTGCTGATATGTCGTCGGACATCTTCTCACGCCCCATTGACGTCTCTAAGTATGGTATGATTTATGGTGGTGCCCAGAAGAACTTGAGTATGTCGGGCGTAACCTTCGTTATTGTCAAGGACGAATTGTTGGGCAAGGTTTCTCGCCATATCCCCACAATGCTTGATTATAAGACGCACGTCTCTAAGGGATCTATGTTTAACACACCTCCCGTTGTGCCTATTTATTGTGCTATGCAGACCCTTCGTTGGATTAAGCAAGAAGGTGGGGTAGCAGAAATGGCGCGCAGAGCAGAAGAACGTGCAGCGTTGTTGTATGCAGAAATTGACCGCAACAAGTTGTTCCGTGGCACAGCTCGCGAAGATAGTCGTTCGTTGATGAACATCTGCTTCGTGATGAACGATGAGTACAAAGAATTGGAACAAGAATTCCTCCAATATGCTCAACAACAGGGTATTGTGGGTATTAAGGGACACCGCGATGTAGGTGGTTTCAGAGCAAGTTGTTACAATGCTATGCCACTTGAAGGTGTGAAGGCACTCATTAAGGTTATGCAGGATTTCGAAGCAGCTCATTAACGGTCACGATATTAAACTGTGAACGGTTAACGTTGAACTGTTAAAGAACCGTGCGGGGTGTCAAATGACGATGGTCATAAATGG
>JAGBYG010000152.1 GCA_017628875.1 Clostridia bacterium | reverse complement strand
TTACACTTTTTCAAAAAAATCTTGACTATAGTAGTGTAGGAAAATTGTGATTTATCGAGGAGTTTGAAAGGTTAGTTTAAGTAAATGAGGAACTCCCTCCGAGTGCTTCGCACCCACCTCCCTCTGCGGAAGGAGGCTCTGTTAGATGCTCTTTCACAGGTAGCTATACAGTTGAAATTGTTAGATTTTATAAGGCTTTACAGGGCTTCACGGCTACAAATGAGGGAATATCTTACCTAGCCTCCTTCCGCAGAGGGAGGTGTCATTTTCCTTGGAAAATGACGGAGGGAGTTCTCCTTTCTTGTTTCAAACTAACTCCCCTATAAATCAAAATTTGAAGCGGGTGACGGAGTGCCACTTTACGTTGATTGTGTTATCAAACCACTCGACAAAAATGTATTGACACACTGCGTAAACGTGTGATAAAATTAAATTACAAAACGAAAGGAGATTTTTATTATGAAAAACACAAATCTTAAACTTAACAAAACAAAGCTCGTTGCGAGATTGATGCTTGTTGTGATTATGGTGGTAAGTGTGATTAATTTGTCTTCGTGCAATATTAATTTTCCTTGGACTCAACGCGGATGGTATGATGCGAGTCAACATTTTGATACATTCAAAGCTGCTGAAGAATATATAAATAATTCTCCAAGAGATGGAAACACCTTTATTCTCTTTGACTTAGATGATGAGAAATGCGTTCAAGAAACAGTGTATCAAATTAATGCACTTGGAACTGTAAAAAACAAGAAGCTTGTGTATTCGTGGGGTATTTTGCGTGGAACTTTTTATGCTACAAAAGATACCGAAGAAAGCAAATTTAGAATTGATTATCAATTTCGCATGTGGGGTATAGACATTTCTGATGATACAGAGTTTGAAATAAAGTTATTAGATAATACCAGAGATATAGCAGAGCTTTTAGATATTTACCCCAATCGACTTGGCGTTCAAACTTATCAGTGCGGAGTAAGTTACGGTTTATGGGTTGACGGTGAAATAATTATGGAAATAGTTTTTTCCGGACCTTTGCTTGAGGATGGAAGCTACGAAGAATACTATTCCGATGTTTGCGATATACTGTTAGAAAATTTGGTTGTTATTAAATAGGGGGATTTATGAAAAAGATTTGTACATTTACTTTGATTATTTGTTTGTTTCAATTAATGTTGAGCTTCGTTGTTTTCTATACAGCAAATTTATTTGTTTGTCTTTCATCGCTATTAGCATTTGACAAAAAAATGTTGACACACTGCGTTAATGTGTGATAAAATTAAATTACAAAACGAAAGGAGTTTTTTATTATGAAAAACGAAAATCTTAAAACAAACAAAACAAAACTCATCGCTAAATTGATGCTTGTTGTGATTTTGTTGGTGAGTGTACTGAACTTGACAGGATGCGTTAAATCACAACTTAAAAAAGGGGAATATTATAATCAAGATTACTGCAGATACTGCAGTACAAGTTTAAGAGTAAGTTCCAATACTAGAGAATTTGATATAGATAATGTGGAGTTAAAATTAAATATTGGATTACACAAAAAAGAATATTCTTTGTTTGATTGGTTAATAAAAGATGCCGAGAGTCTTTTGAGTCAAAAAGAGGATAATTATCAAGCATCCGAATATGATAAAAACATTTACTATGTTGTTTATTTAAGTTGTGCTGGTTGGGAAAAACTTGTGGATGATACTATTTTAGAGGACGCTTATATTTTAAAAGAAATACCGTATGTAGAATCATTTGAAGGGGGAGTATATAATTACACCGTGATGCCGTATTTTGCTAAAATATTTTATAATAATTGTGAGACAATTACTATACCTCGTGATTTTTTTCTTCAAGAAGAGTACAATTATTTTTATTTAGGAGTACGTTTGGTTGAAAAAATAAATGATGAGAATCAAAAATATGGTACTTTTGCTATGGAAGAATCACTTTTGGAAATTTCGTTTGCTTTGAATGATGGTATTGTGAGTATAGGATTTCCGTATATAGAAGAATAATAGTTTGGAGGGATAACAATGAAAACATTAAATAAAATCAAGCTCGTTGCGAGATTGATGATTGTTGTGGTTTTGCTGGTGGGCGTACTGAATCTAACAGGGTGCTATAAAACACCTGACGGATGCTATTATCCTTATGACTACGATTATTATCTAAGTCAAAAAAACAATGCTGCAAGTTTGAGGATTTGGGCGACAAGTGATAAAAATGTTTTTAAAACTGATGATATATCTTTTAATTTGATATACGGGACGCATGCTAATGAATATCTCGGTCGTCAAGATAAAAAAATGTATGATCTCGAAGATTATCTTTGGTATGGAACCAAGGAATATGAGGATTATATTTTTGCTTTATACATATGCGATGGTGATTTTAGAAATACATTTGTTTCCGATGAATATTGCATAGATGATATTGAAAACATACCTGATCATGAGTTTATAAAAAGTATCAGTGCAGAAGAAGCGTTTTCTGAAGATTATGGCTATGTAGTTCGAAATCAGATTTTGTTTCCATCGCTGTTTTATTATAAACACATTGAGGATATAACAATTCCCAAAGAATATGTAAAAGAAGACAGAGGAAGTTTTGTTATTAAATTTATTGCCTATTATAAAGATTTGGAAAAGAATCCGTATTTCCCAAGTATAATAGAGTACATTATTTTTGAATATAAAAAAGTTGATGAAAACACCGTAAGGATTAATTTTCGAGAAAAAGATATAGGAGAAAGACAATGAAAAATGGTAGAGTTATCTTAACGGCACGCTCGTATTCTATGACAAGGACAACTTACCGCAAACTCAATAAAAAACAATGAGAATAAATTATCCCCCAAACGCGTGTTTGGGGGATGTTTTGTATGTTTACCAATTACAAATCTCCTTTTTAACCTTCACAACAACGACGGAAATATCATCGTTTTGAGCATCAATTTCGGATTTAGCGCGGCGAATAATTTTGTCGGCAATTTTTGATGGCGTTTCATCGGCAATGCTTTGTTCACGGAGCAGGGAATTAAGATAAGAGCAATCGTCACCGCCGCGCGTTGCACCATCGCTCACCATAACGATTATGTCACCGTCCTCGCATTGAATATTGAGTTGTTTCGCGTCGAGCGCCCTCAAAATTCCTATTGGAAAGCTCGGGGACGCGAGCTTGAACACATTACCGCGCCTTACCACGAACGTGGGCGCAGCACCGCTTTTTACAAGGGTTAAATCCCCCGTATAGAGATCAAATTGCAGCAAATCAACGGTTGCCGAGCATTCCGCCTCACTTTTCGAGCCCTTTATTCTAAGCACGCTGTTTAGCATACGAAGTGACGTTTCCATTCTGTTGCCCGCGGTGAGCATATTTCGAAGAAAGACGTTGCAAATTTCACTTGTCAGCGCGGCATTTTTGCCCGTGCCCATTCCGTCACTTATAAGCGCATAAAAATAATCATTTTTATTTTCAAAAATACTCACCGTATCTCCGCAAACACTCTCGCCGTCACTCGACAAATTAGCAAAAGCGGCATCCGAAAAATACGCGCGCTTCGCCTCGGTTTGCATATTGACAGAGCCATAGGAAAGCTCAAATGTTGGATTGGTAAGATTAACCCCCGTTTCGTCTTCAAGACGTCTTTTTAAGGTGCTTATATCGGCAGATTGATCGCTCAAATCAAGACCGCGTGCCAAAATTCTTAATTTTCTCTTACCAAAAACACTCACGTTGTGGTTTCCATAACCCTCATTCTCAATGACTTGAGCCACTTTTTTACTCATCTGTGAGTCAATTTTGAAATCGTCCTCGTTTTCGCTGATGGCATCGTTCAAAATTTTCGATATTGCATCATAATCGAGAGCAAAAATCTCGGTTTTTTCATTTTGAAACGCTTTTTTTGTGGCAATCGAGCAGGTTTTATTTATATCACCCGACAAAATTTTGATATTCGGACACCGTTTTTTAAAGCTCTCGGGTAGTTTTTTCTCCTCCACAACACCAAACGAGTGAAGCTGAACGGTGATTTTCTTCATCGCATCAAGTGTTGCGCTATATTCCGCGCCGTAACAAAGG
This sequence comes from Clostridia bacterium, assembly GCA_017628875.1. Taxonomy (GTDB): domain Bacteria; phylum Bacillota; class Clostridia; order Oscillospirales; family CAG-272; genus RGIG4608. The sequence goes on along the minus strand of JAGBYG010000152.1, from coordinate 1,418 downwards.
TCGCGATTTTCACAATTTTCACATATTTTTTCAAAGCTGCCCTCACAAATCGAGCGAAGGTCGAGCATCGTCGGGCGCTTCAATTTTGAGGACAAATTATAGAAAATTTCCGATAAATTTGAAAAAGAATCCGAAATTGAACGCAATTTTTCATCTTTTAAGGAATTTTTTTGCTCTGCGATCATAGAATTTATACAGTAATGCTCCTCTATTTCGTTTTCGGGAGCAAAAACGCGCTCAATATCGTCAAAAATATTGATTCGTTCGGCAGTGCAAAAGAGCATCGACGAGGAAAGAAGCGCGGGAAAATCTGCCGCGAGCGAGGAAATTCCACCAACGTATATGCACCAGATAAGCCCTGCAATACAAGAGGCAACTCCCGCTCCAAACAGAGAGAGCTTATAAATTGAGGCATACGCGATGGCGCAAAAGGCGAAGGTCGGTGCGTAGGTGGGTGAGATGGACAAGCCAAACAAAAGACCGCCCACAATTCCGTAAATAACGCCCTTTTTGGTTGCGTAAAGAGTAAAAAGTACCGCAAAAAACAGGGGCGCGGACATACCGAGCAGCGTAATTTTATCAAGCGAAAACAAAAAAGCACATACAATCAGGGCATAGGATATGTCGTATAATTTTTCCGCTCGCGGAGTTATCGAAAACGCGTGTCCTTCGCGGATTTTTTGTTCGCTCACGTTGAAATAATGGCAGAAAAGCCAAGTTGCAGTGGGAGTTAATAAAAGATAAAAAATCGCGCCGAAAAGGTCATAAAATCTAAATCCACCCTCAATTATCTTCCAAATTCCAACAAGAAAAACACCGAGCGCGCTACTCATCACGCGAAGATATGTGTGCTCTGAAAAAATCTGTGCAATTGGCGGCACGGACGGGCCGTTTTCGTTGGTTTTAGCGACGCGCTCCTTGTCAAGATACAGGCGCGAAACAATTCTTATAGATACCACCGCGCAAGCACCCACTATTTTAACTATCGAGAGCTTTCCTCCATCAAACGCGCTTGTTAAAATTCCCAAAAACACGAATGGTGTTTGCCTGATGCTCGACGACAATAGGGCATAGGCAAGCGGAACACTCTCAAATATCATCTTCCGAGTGCCAAGCAAAAGACCAAGCATAAAAAATATAAATGCCCTACTAACCGTTATAAGTAAATCCCTCTTGGTTAATTTTTCCCTTGCTTTAGCCTTTTCTACCTTAATTTCTTCTTTTAAAATTTCTTGATTTTCCATATCCTTCTCCAAATAGATTTTTATATTTCAAATTTTGATTTATAGGGGTGTTGAAGATTAGCACAAACACTCGGCTCCCTCTGTCGAGGGAGCTGGCACCGTAATGTGACTGAGGGAGAGTTCTTAACAAAAAGTTACTTTAAATAAAGTTCTCTCCCTCCGTCGCGGACGAGC
>JAGBYG010000018.1 GCA_017628875.1 Clostridia bacterium | reverse complement strand
CTCTGAGGAGGGAGGTGTCGCTGCTAGTCTGGGACGGAGGGAGAGAACGTTATTAAAAGTAACTTTCAATTAGGAACTCTCCCTCACCCGCTAACGCGGGAGCTCCCTCGACAGAGGGAGCCAAGTGTTTGCATAAATCCTCAACATCCCGATAAATCCCAATTTATCTAATTAATCGAAGACAAAAAAGGACGCATTTGCGTCCTTTTTACGTGCCATTTTTAAAGAGCACCCTTGGAGGGAGGCGCCACCCGTATGGTGCCCTAAGGGGCACTATTTTTGCCCACAAGATTGCTCGCGAGCGGCAATCGTTGTTTGGTCAAAAATGCGAACCGGATCCCGTGCGTCGAGTCGCACGGTGCAAGGCCGAATGAGTGAAGTGACTGCAAAACGAAAGAGCACCCGCGCCACCCAGAGAGCTCGCAAGCGAGCTAAATTCGTCAAGGAGTTCTCACGCAAGCGCGGAACGTCCTTTTGCCGAATTTGCGAACCGGATCCCGTGCGACGAGTCGCACGGTGCAAGGCCGAATGGGTGAAGTGACTGCAAAACGAAAGAGCACCCTTTTGGGTGCTCTTTCGTTTTGGAGGCGCCACCCAGATTCGGACTGGGGGTAGAGGTGTTGCAGACCTTTGCCTTCCCACTTGGCCATGGCGCCATATTTGACTAACAGATGAATTATATCACAAAAAAACTCTGTTGTCAAGTGGTTTTGCTTAGCTTATGCCAATAATTTCAAAATAATATTCCTCCTGCTTTTGCGCGAATGATTTTATAAGAATCTTGCACAAAAAAGCCACCCTTAATTTGTTCAAAGGGTCGAAAAATACTGAAAAGTATTGAATAATCAGACTAAAAGATGTATAATGTGCTTACCATTTAACTTCCGATATATATTTATATGTAAATTCGAAGCTCAATGAGTAAAAACAAGGAGGCATACCCATAAACAAATTACATCGATTTAAAATTGAATATCATACACAAACATTTAAAGAGCTAAAACGCTCAGAAAGGAAAAAACATGAGAATTAAGACATTCACAAAGAAAGCACTTGCTATGCTCCTCGTTGCAGTAATGATGATCGGTGTTACCGCACCCGTTGTCAGCGCGATAGGTCCTATCGAAAACCTTATCAAGCACGATGATCATAACAATGACACATTGCATTATGTTTCCCTTGGCGCTTCTAACACAAACGGCTTTGGACATCACGGATATTTGCCACCCGAGGTTTATGAAGATCCACTTGCGGCAAATAAGGCACAAATGAACGATTACGGCTATCTTAAAGAGCCCGAAAACGCATATCCCAATTTGATTAAGAATGCGTTGGCAGAAGCTACAGGCAGAGACGTTGAGCTTCATCAGTTGGCAATTTCTTCAATGCGTGTTGAAGAAGTTCTTTACCTTCTTGACGACTCATTTGTTCCCGATGAATATATGGATTGGCGTTTCACAGGTGATGATAACTGGTTTACCGCTGCGGAAGCAGGCGGCATCCCTGCTTTGAAGGAAGCTTATACAAACTATATCACCAATGCAGACGTTATCACCGTTGACCTTGGTTGGAACAACTTCGGTGTTTACGCCTTCAACAACATTATGACAATTCTTAAAGAAGGTGGCTCAAGATATTGGAAAGCTCCCGCATTTGACAGAGTTGTTGATGCAGGCAAGGAAGAAGAATACTACGCTATCAGAGATAAGGTGCTTGCTCGCCTTAACGAGATGGTTGATCTCTCTGAAACTGCATTATCAGACGAAGTGATCAATAAACTTGTAGACGTACTTGCTTATGCAGCTTTCGGTGCTTGCTATAACTTTGATAAGGTTATCGAAAAGATATATGAGCTCAATCCCGATGCAACCGTTGTAACAATCAACATTCAAAACCTTGCAGACGAGCTTGTAGTTGATCTTGACGGAACACAGCTTCCTCTTGGCGACCTTTACGGCGAGCTTATCGAGTTCGTTGATTTCTATAGAGCAAACGAATCCCCCTATGCTGACAAGTATTTGTTCGCATATGCTGGTGAGGATGGCGACGTTGACACGTTCCTTGACGAATTCCGTCTTTGGGATGGCGACCCCGCTACTCTTTCACAGGATATGAAGGACCTCTTCGATATGTATGATGACAGTCTTTACACAAGAAGTAAGATTGAATACATAATGGTTGGTCAGGTGTTCGGTGAATTGTTCAAAACACTTCGCGATATGGGTGCATTATATGGTTTGTCCGTTTTCGAGAATGATGCAAACTACACCTATGAAATTTCTGCATTCGATATGTCTTGGATTGATGATATTGATCTTGCTAAATTGAATTTTAATCCATATTACGACGAAAAAAACGATCCCGAACATAACAATGATCTGAGAACTCCTCTTGAATTGTACGGTGCAGCCGTTTCAAAGCACTTGGTTAACTTGAGAAATTATGAGGGCGAAGGCAAGAACGCATATAACTATGTGTTTGAAAACTTAATTGCCGCTTTGTCTGCTCAAAAAGCTCAAATTGAACCTCAATTAGCTGCCGCTATAGTTGAAAGAGACAACTTGATTGCTGAAAGAGATGCAACAATAGCACAGCTTGAAGCAGCAGGTGTAGATTCTGTTACAATAGAAGGATATAGAAGTCAATATAATAACGGTATTGCTCAATATAATTCAGGTATCGCAGAAGCAGAAGCAGGCATTAAGCAACTTGAAGAAGCAATTACAACTATTATTCCTACTGCAAAATTAGGTTTTGATAATGGCTTTGCAGGTCTTTATCTTGTTTATCAGAATACATTAAACTACGCATACGATACCGTTGGCACTATCATCCAGTACTCCTTGCAGTTCAATACATTCTATATGACTCCCGACAGCATGGCAAATCATAATGATAAAACCAAAGAATTGTTGAATTACCTTGTTGGCGCATTGGAAAATAACACAACGCTTAAGTTCTACGAAGAACTCGGCAAACTTGGTTTAGATGATAGTGGTGCTGTTGCTCCCGAAATCACAGTAAACGAAGAATTATTCAGCGATCCCGTTATTCAGGCGGTTGCAGCTCTTGAGGTTCGTTACGATTTCGGTAACTCCTTCTTTGCTCATCCCAGCATAAAGGGTAATCAGCAGATAAGAGATGCCGTTATGGATACTCTTGAAAACGGCTCACACGCTGACGTATTCGCAGAAAAGAAGATCAATGATTATATTGACGTTCTTGAAGCACTCCTCAATCCTTATTATGAGGAAAAATATGCAGAGCTCAAGGCAAACGGCTCTATTGATGCGTTGATTTCTATGCTTGATGCTCTCGAAGGTATTATGGATGCTCTTGAGAGTGAAGTTAATAATTTCGACCTTCCCGACGATCTCGACATCGACCGTGAAACAGCGAAGAAAATAAGAGATCTTATGCTTGAAGAAATGGACAATACAAAAGTGACCGTTGCGGCGCTTCGTAAAGTTTTAGCTACAGATACTCTTTCCTTTAGCACAAGCGATTTCGCAAAGCTTGCAAAGCTTCAGCGCAATCTTAACAATCACCTTGAAACTATATCCGCTCTTGCAAAGCAGCTTGGCATTTTCGCAGAGCCCTATGCAATGGAATTTGCCGCTTTGGTTGAATTCTATGCAGATATGGTAGCAGACCTCTCTGCAGATGCTTACGAATACCTCGTAAACACAGTTGACGAATTCAAGGCAGAATATCTTGAATTTGTTGAGCTTGTTGGTGCTTATGTAGATGAAGTTGATGCTGATCTTGGTAAAGCAGTTCGCGCATATCTCATCAATGCTCCCAAGGATGCTTTGGCAATAATTTGTGAGTATGGTAAGGATGCTACACTTAAATTCATCGTTGATGCTGCAAATGCAGGCAAAACACTCTATTCTTCTGTCAGCGCAATAGTTGCTGTTTTGGCACAGCACGGCGAGGAAATCTATAAAGAAATCATCGCAAGTGAAGAATACAAATCACTCATTGCAGAAATCGAAGCAAAGGTTGCTGAATTGGTAGCTCTTTACGAATCTCTTATGAGCGATCCTCTTTTGACAGCAATTGATATCGACCTTGTCCTTGCAGGTCATAAGGCAGACCTTGAAACACTCTATGCACAGCTTATTGATTGTGTAGTAAATAACGTTGAAAAATACGATTCCGAGGTTGCAGAGCTTTTGTGGACTGCTTTAATGGATACAGCAGAAGCTCTTGGCATCATTGAAGAAACAGGCAAAATATACGTTGCTTGGCTTGACGGCAGAACAGATATGATGCTTGGCGCGTTGCTTAACTCCCTCTTGGAAAATTCTCTTGAGCTTGGCGATGCTGCCAATGCTGTAATTTGGAAATACTTGAATATGCTTGATGCGTTCATTATGGATGCAGCAGAACAGGCAAATGCATATCTTCTTGCTCAGCTTCAGGCATTAAAGAATGAACTTGCAAAGCTTGAAGAACAGATTAATGACGCTCTTCTTCCCAAGTTTAACGAAATCAAAGAAAAGATCGAAAAACTCGAAGCTTTGATTAACGCAGGTGTTCGCGATGTTAAGGAGCTTATAGCTTGCATCGAAGAATTAACAGCAAAGCTTAATGCTCTTGTTGAAAGCATCAAAAACGGTTTGAACAACCTCTCTTTCGAAAATCTTTTGAAGGCAATTTCCAATTTGAGTGAAATCAAAGATGCACTTTGCACTCTCTTGGGCGATAAATATGACGAGCTTAAAGCAATCTTGAATGATTTGGCTCTTGACTTGCTTGAAAGAGCTATCGATGAATTGAAAAAAGCAGCTCCTCATATTGATAAAGCAATTTGGGATTACCTTCAGAATAACCCCGAAGAAGTTATCAATTTCTTCAAAACATACGGTCCCTATATCGAAAAATTTGTCAACGAATATGGCGACGAAATTTTGAACGTATTTGTGTATATCCTTCGTGAATACGGAGAAGACGTTCTTGCATACGTTCTTGAAAATCCTGAAGAATCACTCAAAGCAATTTGCGATTGGTACGAAAAGTACGGTGCACGCATTTTGAACTTGATTATGATTTACGCTGACGTATTGGGAATTGACTCCCTTATCGCAGAAAACATTGATATGGCTCTTGCAAAGCTCAACGCAATGCTCGATGAGCTTGAAGCTAAATTGAACGCACTTGCAAATGAGCTTGGAATTATATTCAACAATGAGGTACTTCCTCGCATTTTCGAGCTTTTGAATGACGTTGAGGAAAAACTTGATTACATCAAGACAGTTAACGGCGAGCTTAAGGAATATGCTCTTGCAGAACTCAACAGAATGCTTGACGAATTGAAGTCACTTGTTGAAAGAGTTATTAACGATGCTATCACAGGTGAATACGTAGTGGACGAAAACTCCTTCCTTGTAAGTATCACAGGCGCAAATTCCGAATACGCACAGCTTCTTGCAGGCGCTTTGGGACTTGCTGATAAATACGCAGTGATGAATTGGTACGAAATAGACAAGGAGCTTCTTGAAAAAGCAGACTTTGTAACAATCGGTTACGATAATGCACAAATTCATAACTTTGCTCTTACTCAGCTTCTCGGAGCAGTAGCAGCTTACGGTGATGGCTCACTCAGAGAACAAGTGTCCGCATTCCTTCGTTCAGTTCTTGAAGGCAACGTTTCTGACGAAAAGATGAACGAATATATTAATAACGTTACCGGTTACATTGATACAGCTCTTGAACATTCCGTTCTTGCAGGAAAGAAAGTAACTGCTCTCGATTGGGCAGCTCTCGTTGGCGAAGAAAACGTTGCGAACGTTGAGGCACTTCTTGCAGAGGTTGCAGCTCTCCTTGAAGAACAGGGCATCACGGGTGAATACGTGCTCAAGATAGACATTGCAAAAATTCTTGATCAATACGGAATGGCATTTGCATTCCTTGAGGAAGGCACAACCTTCGACTTGTCAATCCCCGTCGCTGATTTCGTGCTTCTTACAGTAGAATCTTACCTCTACTCTAATATGGCTCTTGAAATTATGTATGCAGAAACGATTATGGAACTTACGGCAATGAATCCTAATGTTCAAATCGCAGTTTTGGGTCAGTACAATCCTCTCAGAGATTTGACTATTGCAGGCGTACATATTCCTTTGGCTGAAATAGGCGAAAAGCTTTCTGCAGTTGCTTCTGCAAGATCCTTTGCGTTCGCGCTTGCACTTCCTAACGTAACCTACGTTGATATTTCTGACGTTGAAACCGCTTGGGATAAGGGCGAGCTTGAAATCACTCTTGATATGGTTGTTGATTACTTAAGCGATCCTGAGGATGCATTGTTCACAGACGCAGGCAACCTCTATGTAATGACACAAATTCTTAAGGCATACGGCTTAACTTGTAAGCACGTTTATGACGGTTGCACAGACCTCGTATGTAATATTTGTGGCGAAGCTCGTGAGACAGCAGAACATAATTATACGTCCGTTGTAACGAAACCCACTTGCACAGCAGAGGGTTATACAACTCATACCTGCTCAGTATGTGGCGATAGCTACGTTGATACTAAGGTAGTGGCTCTTGGACATAAATACGATAACGCGTGCGACGCAGATTGTAACGTTTGCGGTGAAAAGAGAACTCCCGCAGATCACGTATTTGGTGATTGGGTAACAATAAAAGAACCCACCGAAACCGAAAAGGGCGAAGAAGAACGCAAGTGTTCAGTATGTGGATATACGGAACATAACGATATTCCTACTTTGCCTCCTACTACACCCGAAATTCCCGGCAATCCCAATCTCGTAATTATCGTTACCGTAACCGTCGCAAGTATCGTTGCACTTGCAGGCGCATTCCTCTATAAAAAATACAGAGGATAAAAAATAGAATTAATTAAAAGTTAATTAATTTACAATCAAAAACCGCCCTGAGATGAAAATCTCAGGGCGGTTGACTTTATATTGTTCAGATAAAGCCCGAAAACATATAAATTGGGATTTATCGAGCTAACAACGTAGGGCGGGGGCTTGCTCCCGCCCCCAAAAAAGTCAGTAAAAATCGAAACAGTGAACCAAAAATGTCTCATGCGATGTGGTATACTGTATTTGTGAAAACAAAGCGACAAAATCTAAACAGTACCATACCTTATAACTAAAGGAGACTTAAAATGAGAATCAACAATCTTCAAATCACATCATCTAGCACCCTCAATTTTGAAACAAACTTCAAAAGTCCCATTTGCTTTTTTCGAGGTCGCCATTCCGACCTTGCCCTTGATCTTATACGCGAACTGATCGGTGACTTTGGATCACCAAATGATCCAGATCAAATTGATAACGGGCAATTCGTGCTTCACGCAGATATGGAAATAGACGATAAGAATTACAACATATGTTATATTCGAAATGCAGATTTTATGGGAGATAAACGCCTTGGGGTAAATTTTGAATCTAACAACATTTCATTTTCTATGTATGATACACAAGAATTCATCAACAAATGTAATAAGCTTGATATGGGTAAAACTAATATACTTATAAAAACAGCCGATGTTATTCCTTGCGTTGACAAACGCCCCATTTTTATATATGATTTCTTTGACCGTCTTGATGAATCCGTTGACATAAGCCCTATTATTGACAAACTCACTTCCCTTGACCGACAGGTTTTTATCGCTGTATGCGCCAACTACCCTTGTAAAATGACCAATAACAACAAGATACAAATCATAAACATATAGGAGATAATTATGAAAGAAAGTATTAATGCCGCTATAGGGGCAGAGTTCATCAAACGCAAGTTGCCCGAAATTGGCACAACAGTCGATGATATTTACACCGTAATTCTTTGTCCTGTTTGTAATCATAAAACACTTGATAATCATGATATTTGCCGACATTGTGGTTGGGAATATGATGGATTTGACGAAGATCACTACTCCGCCGCCAACAGAGCGACCTTGCGTGAATATAGAGAGAAGTACAAAAAAGCATTGAAAGAAAGCGAGTTATAAGATGTATAAATACTATAATCCTCATCCCAATGGATTATCAACCGACGATTGCGTAAAACGCTCCATTGTGGTAGTGACGGGGAGAAATTATGTGGATGTTCAACGTGAGTTGAATAAATACAAGAAGGTCACGGGTGCAAAATCCTTTAATAGTGTCAAAAATCTTTGCTATGTCGAAAATGTCTTGAAAGCAAAAAAGATACCTCTCGGTAAAAATTTAACCGCCAATGAATTTTGCAAAAAACATCCGCGCGGAAGATATATTCTTGATATGGAGGAGCATTGGTCTGCTTGCGTTGATGGTTGTATTTACGACACGTGGGATTGCAGTAAGGAAATAGTAAATTTCGCCTATCAGATCACCACCGAGCCTTATACAGCACCAAATCTCAAAAAACAGGTATTCAAATACTGCTGTACATCTGAAGAAATATCCAACATCGAAACACGCATTCGAATTTACGACGGAAACGAAATGTTCGTAGAGCGTATTATCCCTACCGAACTTACTGTCGGCTATATTCGTTGCCTGCAAGATAGCAATTATAATTATATTCAACTTTAAGGAGGATAGTGATATGAAAGTAGAAATTTATTCACGAAAAGCAATCAAAGAATTAATGGAAAGAGAATTTCCAAAAAACACAGCCGTCATCAGTTTTTGCAGTCCTCGAAAAACACGCCGTGCCGAAGAAATACGGGTATATTTCGGAAATGTATGTGACCGCGTGTTCAACATTCTGATTCCCGACATTGATATTGAGATACTTGGCGATTACGGTTACACCTACGAAACATATCTTGCCGAGGCAGACGAGCTTGCAAAATTTATTTATGAGGCAAATGATGACGGTTACGATATTATCTGCCAATGCGATTTTGGTCAAAGCAGATCTGCTGCCTGTGCCGCCGCGATATTGCAACACTTTGAGGGACGTGGAATTGATATTTTCTCGGATTATCGGTATTATCCTAATCAACTTGTGTACCACAAGGTGTTTGATGCACTTCAGAAATGCAAAGGAGAAAATCAAAATGACCGAAAAAGAAATCTGGGATAAAGCATACAATCGAATATTTGAGCTTTACGGCGATATGCCAGATCTTCGTATCGTCAGCCGATTTTACAGCGAAAAGCAAGCCTTTATGCAATACGAGGTTGGTAAATATTTTTACGATCTTTTCAGGCTCCGTGGCGAAGTAAAGCAAGCGGATGAACGAATGATTGTCAAAAACACGGTTGCCTCTTGCTTTGTGGCATATTTGCTTGGTGCGACAGACGAAAATCCGTTGCCGGCACATTATTACTGCCCGAAGTGCAAGACGGTGGAATGGGTGGACGAAAAATGTGTCTTTGATCTCCGCAATCGTACTTGCGCGTGCGGTGAAAAGATGAATTCAGACGGCTTTGACATCCCCTTTGAAACCTATCTGCCCTATGCAAAAAAACTCAAGGTTGCAGATGTTACCGATGAAAGTTATCTTGCATTATCCGATGCGACCTTCTCGCATTATCAAAAATCGCTGTTATATACGACCAACATTTGCAAGCAGCTGGAAAAGGCTACGGGGGTGTATATGGATAGCATTGATTTGAACGACCTTGCAGTGAAGCACCGACTTTTGACAGGGGAGTTTGAAAACTTGGCAGGTGTTGGTGGAAAGCAAGTAATCAAGCAGATGGTTGCGCTCACATCTCCGCAAACATATAACGAGTTTTTGAAGTTGATTGGACTTGCCCACGGCACTTGCACTTGGCGAAACAATGCCGAGCATCTGCTCACCGATGGTGTTTGTTCGCTTGCCGATATACCCGCTACGCGTGACGATATTTTTATGACTATTTGTGAAGCGATGCGTGATTGCGATTTTCACGATACGGGCTTTGCATATGATGTAGCAAACAAGGCGCGACGTGGTTATTACCTTGAACACGGAATGGACGATTATACGAATCAAACGCTTTCGATGCTCGGACTTGATGATTGGTTTGGCGGATTTATCAGAAAAACGCATTATATGTCAACAAAGGCTCTGGCGGTGTTGGAATTGAAATATTCAATTATTCTTAATTGGTATCAGGTGTATTATCCGAGAGAGTATCAACAGATAATGGCTGATTATAATGTTTGAAAGGATGGTTACATATGGGACGCGGGACGGCATACTACAGAAATTATCACACCGGTGGCAAAACACATATTTTCGCATAGATGCTATCGAACATTTTAGAAAGAATTACCCCAATTATGCGATTAAAGAAACCCTAGAAGGTGTGCATTGATTCAAAGAACAAGCCCTCCGCAAAATTGCGGAGGGCTTACGTTTAATTCGTTTTTATTTTATTCTATGTTCATCGCAAATTTTTATAATTTCATCCATAAGCGCGATGGTTTCCTGTGCTTTTTGGATATCCTCATTTCGCTTTTTCTTGATGCGACGGGCTTCGTGAATCAAATTTTCAAAAGCCTTGTTTGCGTTATGCAAAGATTTTTTATCTCCGCACTCTGCGGCTTTCAATGTGTCGAGAAGCGCTTGCTGACAGTTTATCATATTGCTGATATATTCGAGATCACGATGGTCAAACCACTCAAGTAATAATTCTCCGGAGAGGATCTCGTCTTCTATCGTATCAAGATCATTATAGTCTTCGTCATTCAAATTGCACTCTTGCTTTACTTCTGTCAAAAACGCGATGCGCGCCTCGACCAAGGATTCCAACTTGTTTTTTTGCTCTAAAATGCTCATTATTCGCATGCCTTCCTTTCTTCTTTCAGCTTTTCTCTATCCGTCTTTGTCTGAGTTCTCACAGTCACAAGTAATTTATCTCCATCAACCAAAAGATTACCTTTTTTAATGATGGACGGCTTATCATCACCAAAGACACGACGGTAGCATCCCTTGATGCCTGCCCTTTTTTCGCTGAAGAAGCAATAGGCCGAGGAAATAATACCCGACTCCTCAATGAGCTTTACAATCTCATTGGTGGTGTCCTTTGTGCCGTTTTTGTTAATCAAAAAGAATTGGTCACGCATCACAGAAGGCTCGGTACTCATCACACAAAGATCGGCTTCAGTGATAATCGCATCGGGATTGGCTGTCCAAATATCTGTGAACAATTTAGACTTTGTGTGTACACTTTTCACACTTCCGCGGTCAATTTCAAAGCACATGGCAAAGCTCGTATCAAACGCTTCTTTGATTTCTTCGGTAGTATGTATTTCGTTTTTCTTTTCTCTGTATGTTTTAAGATTCATGTTTATTCTCCTCATTTCATATACTTAACTTTATAGATTCTTTTTATACTGCTGTAATGTCTTGCTATTACCGCAGAAAGAGGCGCTTTGATATTCAAAAATATCGCATCTGTTAATCTTGGCATTGACTCCAATACATAGGAGCATCCATATTTAATTTGATTTATTGGAGTGATTTCTGTTTTTTGTGTAATATAGCATCCCAACAAATACGATCGAACACAATGCTCTATGTAATCTTTAACGGTTGAATTATCTCCCGATACAGCATTCGCGCTCCTCGTCCGATTATCATAAACCCTACCAAGGCGGCAGATGATAGGGTTATCGATAATTTTCGTAGCAATACTTTTCTCTTTTTTTTTCAAAAACTCCTTATAAACATCAGCTTCAAATATATTTGAAGCTGATGTGGGAGCATCATAAAAAGTTCTGAGCTTAGTTGTGATATTTCCATTAAACAAAAGTTTACCACCTTCGCGAGCAAAATTATCAATAATGAAAACTCTGTTTGGAAAATAGAAATGAAGAAATTTACTGGCAAAAGAAATATGATTGGAGCAATATACATTGCTTCCATTAAACGTGTTTCCTTTGGGGACTTCGTCAAATTTTTCCAGTGATTCACTTAAGAAAAGGTTGTAATTCAAAACAATTCCAATTGACTCAATCAATTTTTCAATATCGAACTCGGAACAGTCATACAAATATGCCGTTGGATTTTTTGAATAGTCCTTGATCAACTTATTAAGCTCAGCATCGTTATTTATAAGTTTTTGCATTTCATCGGCAATTTCATCAAAAAAACCTTCTCGACCATCATTTTGAGTTCTGACGGGCCAAATAGGACATTCGGCGAGTGTTTTCCCAACTGAATTAATATACCCAACAGTATTTTTCATGGTACCATATGACCTTCGCTGTGGAGATGCTGCATACGCGCGACCTATCAACCAAATAGCACCACTCAGTTTATCTTTATCAGTCAAATCATTAGGATCTTTGGCCATACAGTACAAAATTTCGTTTCCATATCCCCAAGAGGTTGCGTTTATATTTTTAAGTTCCTCATTAAATTGCGCGGTATTCATATAAAATCTCCTTATATAGCCCCATTTGCCATAGGGATATTCTTGACATCAATGCCTTTGATTTTGCAATAATATTCAAGCACCTTTAGTGCGTGTGCCTTTTCTGAAGGATTTGTTTTAATACCAACGATATCAGCAAGGATACGAGCGCAGGCACCGTCCTTCAAATAACGGTACAAGCCTTGACTCCAACGAATACCACCATCGCTATTCTTATAATAATGCCAAAACTTCATTTGTTTTGCTTCATCGGGGGACAATTCAATCGCGTATCCGTCCTTGGCAACAACGTAGCCCGCGTTATCCTCATCACCTTCAATGGCTTCTCCTGTTACAAACACTCCAAAAATAATGCGGTCTTCTTCCTCTGCTTCGGGATAGCGAGTAGTCAGTACGGCAAGGCTATTGCTTGCGGCATCCTGAATACGTCTTCCTTGAGAGATACCGCTCTTTTCGTCAAGATCTTCGCCTGCGGCTGCCGTCCACGCAGTCAGCATACGGGACTCGTAGCAT
>JAGBYG010000151.1 GCA_017628875.1 Clostridia bacterium | reverse complement strand
CTACTACAAAGCGCAAGGATATTGCTATCAAAACGGCTACGCACTCGCAAAGTAAATTTTAGAACATCAAACCTTTGGGGTTGATGTTCGTAGTCCAAACAATAAAATACTCGTTGAAAACTCGTTTTCATAAGAGTGTTTTGTTGATTGAACCAATAATTTGCTCGCAAATTATTGAAAATTTACGTCGAGTCAGCACTAACCCCTTATCGCTCAAACTATATGGATCTTGGGCGTAGCGCGATAAAAAGCTTTTTGGTTACTTTTTCTCGAAAAAGTAACAATCCTTTACTTTGTAACTTCTCCCCAATAAATCAAAATTTGAAAAAACATCAAAAACAAAAAAGGCATACTTGCAGTATGCCTTTTATTGATTTTCAATTCAAATTAGATAAAGAACAACCAAACACCGATGTACTTAATCAACAAGAAAATAATGAATGCAATTACAGCGAGCAAAGCAACAACGATGATAAGAGGAAAAAGAAGAACTGTCAAAACCAATTCAAGTGCCTCGGGAATATTGTTGTTTTCAAGTTCAAGCAAGATCTGATCCAAAAAGCTAAGCTCATCAATTGGCGCATTGGATGATGCAGACGCTGCACACACGGGAAGTGTTATCACTGATGACAACAAAACTACGATTAATAACACAAAAAACATCTTTTTCATAAAAAAATCCTCCTAAAATAATATAGTCCACCAAGCGAATTTTAGCACAACATTCCAAAGTTGTCAATAGTTATGCACAAAAACATTCATTTTTTGGCTTTTGCCACCACGTACCAGCGCTCGTCGGTATCGTTTGAGTGTGAAAAATCAAAATCGGAATAGAATCCAATAACCTCAAATCCACATTGTTCAAGAGTTGTTGTTATCTCCTCTTTTGAATAACAACGTTCAATTTGAAGCTCATCTCTGCGTGAATAGGTGTCATTATCCTCGTTTTTTTCAAAAACAGTGAGCGAAAAATCGCAAAGCTTTGTTTCTTTATCATAAAAATTCTGCCACACGCAAAAGCTTTCCCCTCCGCAATCGTCCTCCTCGTAAACGTAAGTATTTGAGCCGTAAACGTTCTCGAATTTATGGGGGGTATTCACGTCAAACATAAACAATCCGTCAGGATCAAGGTAATTGTGAGCAAGTGAGAAGCATTTTTTAAGCTCTCCGTCACCCGTAAGATAGTTCACACTGTCAAGACAGCAGGTAATGGCTCCAACCGTGCCGTAAAGCTCGAATTCGCGCATATCCTGAAGCAGAAAAAGCACGTCGCGAGGAAGCTCCATATCATATTTTCTGTCAAGCGCGACGTTCAGCATATCGGGAGAGCCGTCAACGCCAATCATATCGTATCCGCGTTTCGCAAGCTCAAGCGTCATACTACCCGTGCCGCACGCAAGATCGAGCACAAGCTCGGGGCGATCAGATAAAAATTTATCAAAGCATTTTTCAAAGAAATCCGCCCAAGCGCAGTAATCAACGTTCACGTTAATTTTATCGTAAATCGTTGAAATCGCGCCGTAATTATCATATTTTTTACTCATTTTCTGCTCCAAACTGTTCAAGAAGCTGTTTTTCAAGCTCTGCTGCGGTGTTATAACCCATCTTTTTCTGACGGTGATTCATTGCCGCAATTTCAAGAATGATCGGCAAGCTACGTCCGGGACGAACAGGAACGGTGATTGACGGAATGTCGATACCGAGAATATTATAGGTCTGATCGTCAAGACCGAATCTATCGTACATTTTGCCCTCAACCCACTGCTCAAGGTGAATTACAAGGTCGATTTTTTCGGTGTCCTTGACAGCGCCCATACCGTAAATACGGCGCACGTCGATAATACCGATTCCACGAAGCTCAACGTAGTGCTTTATAAGGGAAGGTGCGCTACCAACAAGAGTTTTTGCTGAAACGCGCTTAATTTCAACCGCATCGTCGGCAATAAGACGATGTCCGCGCTCCACAAGTGCGATTGCCGTTTCACTTTTACCGATTCCACTGTCACCAAGTATCAAAACACCTTCACCGAAAACCTCAACAAGAACACCGTGCTGGGTTATTCTGTTGGCAAGGTGAGTGTTAAGCGACGCGATAAGAGATGCCATTATCGGACTTGTTTTTTCCTTTGTTCGAATAAGCGGAACTCCGTATTTTTTTGCAGGCAAAAGGATTTCATCACCAATTTCAAAATTGGTCGTAATAACAACCGCAACCGGCTTTTTAGCAAAAAACGCATCAAGACGAGCATCTGCCAAATCCTTGCCTATCTCATAAAGATATTGCATTTCCGCGCGACCGATAATCTGCATTCTGGTAGGCTCAAATACGGTGAAAAATCCCGCAAGAGCAAGGCCGGGACGCATTATCTCGCGATTGGTGATTTTTATTTCACTCGCAGATACGGGCATATATATTTCTTCTAATTGAAGCTCTTTCATTAACTTGTCAAGTGTTATGGAGTAGAGAAATTTATTCATTTTTACCTCCCAAAAGCCATATCGGCATATCAATACATCTTAATTATATCACTTTTTTCGCGAATTGCAAGAGAAAAATATAAATATAAGAAAATAGCCAATAAATTGGGATTTATCGGGAAGAAGTTACAAAGCAAAAATTATCTTCTTTTTCGAGAAAAAGAAGCAAAAAGCTTTTAATCGTGTTGTTACAAACAAATTTCGCGCAAATCGTATTGTTTGATTGAAATCAAACAATACATAACGATTTTCTCGCCGTTTAACAGGCGGCTCGAAAATCTATGATTTGCTACTG
>JAGBYG010000150.1 GCA_017628875.1 Clostridia bacterium | reverse complement strand
TTGCATAACAAGACGGGTGTTCCGCTGTTTCATCTCGATATGATGTATTGGAATGCAGATAAAACGACAGTGGAAAAGAAAGTTTTTCTTGAACGCTTGTCTGTTGTGCTTGAAATGGATGAATGGATCATTGACGGTAATTACCAATCCACAATGGAATTAAGAATTCAGATGTGCGATACGGTTGTGTTTCTGGATTATCCGTTAGATGTTTGTCTTGACGGCATCAAGGCAAGGCGAGGTGTTCCTCGAAGTGATATGCCGTGGATTGAAACCGAAGAAGATGTGGAGTTTGTCAAGTTTATAAAGAACTTTAACGAGCAAAGCAAGCCAAAGATAATGGAGCTACTTGCCAAGTATAGCGACAAAAATATTGTTGTCTTTACAAACAGAGAACAAGCGAATGAGTTTTTGAATGGAGAAAACCTATGATTCGGGAAACAAAATGCCTCATTCTTTTTCCGTGGTGCGAGGGCGCTGCCGAGTTTTTATAGCAGAGGCGATTACTGTAAGGTGGGGGAGAATAATAAATTTTGAGATTAACAAATTAGAATGGACAAGAAAACCGAAAGAGTTTTTAATCTCCGAAGATAAAATTGAGATTGTTACAAATCCACACACGGATTTGTGGCAGAGAACGTATTATCATTTCAGAAATGATAACGCACCCGTTTTGCAGATGGAAACGGACGAAAAGTATTTTTCATTTGTGGTTAAAACTGAGTTCGAAAGCAAGCATCGATTTGACCAGTGCGGAATCGTTATGTATCTCGATAGTGAAAACTGGCTCAAGGGCTCTATTGAATACGAAAATGAGAGATTTCAGCATCTCGGCAGTGTTGTAACAAACAACGGATATTCCGATTGGGCAACTACTGAAATTGATGCGGATATAAAATCAATGTGGTATAGACTCAGCCGTCGAGAAGACGATTATTGCATTGAATGTTCCGAAGACGGTGTTACTTTCAAGCAAATGCGCGTGTGCCATATGTGGAACGGCGACGGTGCAATTCGCTTTGGCATTTATGCGTGCAGCCCCGAGGATTCATCATTTAGGGCAATATTTACGAATATGGAAATCACGGAGTGTAAGTGGCCCGCTCACGATGGTCAGCAGCCGGATTTAGTATAATAAAAACAAGGAGAAAAGCAATGAAACGAGTATGTGAATTTTTGAAAAATGCAGGTGTTTATTATCTTGCAACAGTAGAGGGCGATCAGCCAAGGGTTCGTCCATTTGGTACAGCACATATTTTTGAGGACAAACTCTACATACAGACAGGCAAGATTAAGTCCACTTCCAAACAGCTTCTTGCAAATCCCAAGGCGGAAATTTGCGCGTTCAAGGACGGTGCGTGGGTTCGTATTGCCTGCGAGCTTGTGGAAGACGATCGTTTTGAAGCGAAAAAGTCTATGCTTGATGCATATCCCAATCTTCGCCATATGTATGACGAAAACGACGGAAATACACAGGTGTTCTATATGCAAAATGCAATCGCTACCTTTTCCGCTTTCGGTAAAGAGCCTGAAATTGTGGAGTTTTAATTATGGTCAAAGAACTAATGCACGACCCGATATTCCTTGCAGGGAAGTCGGAGGTCGCAACGAAAGAGGATTTGCAGGTCGCGCAGGACTTGCTTGAAACGTTGATAGCGCACAGGGAAAGCTGCGTTGGTATGGCGGCAAATATGATTGGTGTGCGTAAGCGCATTATCGCCTTTCTCGACGAGAGCGGACGAGCTCCCACGTACATCGTGATGCTCAACCCCGAGATCATCAAAAAGGACGGCGCGTATGATACCGAAGAGGGTTGCTTGTCGCTCCTCGGTGGTCCGCGCAAGTGCAAGCGCTACAAGACCATCAAGGTGCAGTATCAG
>JAGBYG010000149.1 GCA_017628875.1 Clostridia bacterium | reverse complement strand
TGCTTGACGGAATTACTAACGAGAGCTTGGTGCTTTTCGACGAGCTTTGTGCGGGAACCGATCCCGTTGAGGGAGCGGCGCTTGCTCATTCAATTATTGAAGCGGTGCGAGAAAAGGGAGCTATGTGTATGGCGACCACGCACTATGCGGAGCTTAAGGCATACGCGCTTCAAACAAAGGGCGTTTGCAACGCATCGTGCGAATTTGATGTGGCAACGTTGAAGCCGACGTATAAATTGATTATCGGTACTCCGGGTAAATCCAATGCCTTTGCGATTTCTACAAAGCTCGGACTTGATACAAAAATCGTTGAGCGCGCAAAGACATTCCTTGGCAATGACGATAGAAACTTTGAAACGGTTATTGAAAAGCTCGAGCAGAGCAGAATACAAATGGAAGCCGAGCGCAAGAGAGCAGAGGAGCTTCGTATCGAATACGAAAAATTCAAGGCGGATAATGAAAAGATCTTGAATCGCAAGCTTCAAGAGGCCGAGCGCGACCTTGAAAAAGCGCGTGAAAAGGCGAATGCTATGGTGCAGAGCGCAAAGGCGTCAAGTGATTATATTCTTGCTGAAATGGATAAAGTAAGACGTCAACGCGATAGTGAGCATCTTGGAGATGCCGTTGACGAGGCGCGCAGAAAGATGCGTGATTATCTTCGCGAAAATGAGGATAAATACAATCCCGTTGAAGAAAAGGTCGATAAGGAATACGTGCTTCCTCGTCCACTTAAAATTGGTGATGAGGTTTATATTGTCAATATCGACAAAACGGGTTTTGTGGTTGACAAGCCCGACAAAAACGGCAACGTGACCGTTCAGGCGGGTATAATCAAGACAAAAACCAAGGTTAAAAATCTTAAATTAATTGAAAATAATGCGACCTTTATCGACAAATCGGGCAACAAGAGTCGAGCAGGTGATTATAAAGCAACGGTTAGTCGCACCTGCAAAGACGAAATCGATCTTCGCGGTATGATGGGCGAGGAGGCTTGGTTTAAGGTTGATAAGTATTTTGATGAGGCAATTTTGACAGGTCTTCATACAGTTCGTCTTATTCACGGAAAAGGTACGGGTGCGCTCAGAAAGGCACTTTGGGAGCGACTTCGTCACGATAGTCGCATTAAATCCTTCCGCATCGGTCAGTACGGAGAGGGCGACGGTGGCGTTACCGTTGTTGAACTGAAGTGAGTAGGGAGTATAATTGGGGTTTATCGGAGAGGAAGTTACAAAGTAAAAAAATATCTTCTTTTTCGAGAAAAAGTAACCGCCCGCCGCGCAGGCGATCTTAACGTCAGCTAACATCTCGACAAATCAAAATTTGAAAATATAGATGAAATTGTGCAAAAAGTCACAAAAAAATTTGAAAAAGCAAGAAAAATCATCAAAAAACATATTGTCAAATTGTCGTTTTATGTGTTATAATATATTATAATTTTGTATTTTGGGGGATTGACTATTATGAAAAAGGAACTTTATGGTGAATTACGAGTAATTGGAATGAAGGGCTGCGAGGAATTCGTTGAGCAGGTTGATGCTTATCTTAAGGAATGGAGAAAATCCGAGCCTGAAGAGACCTTCGTTGTTGATCACGAATGCCCACGCTTTGGAACAGGTGAAGCTAAATGTGTAATTCACGAGACACTTAGAGGAGATGACGTTTACATCATCACAGACTGCTTTAACTACAGTATTACATACGATATGTATGGAATGAAGGTTCCAATGAGCCCTGACGATCACTATTGTGACCTTAAGCGTACCATTGCTGCGATTGCAGGTAAGGCAAGAAGAATAACAGTTATTATGCTTATGCTTTATGAGGGCAGACAGCACAAGAGAAGCTCTCGCGAATCACTCGACTGTGCTATCATGCTTCAGGAACTTATCGGAATGGGAGTTACCAACTTCCTTACCTTTGATGCTCACGATCCCAGAATAAATAATGCTATCCCTCTTTCTGGATTTGACAACGTTCAGCCCACTTATCAGATGATAAAGGCACTTGTTAAGAATATTCCCGACATCGTTGTTGACAAGGATCATCTTGTTATGATCTCTCCCGACGAAGGCGCTATGCAAAGATGTATGTACTATTCAAGCGTACTTGGTATTGACATCGGTATGTTCTATAAGCGCAGAAACTATTCGGTAATAGTTAACGGAAGAAACCCCATTGAAGCGCACGAATATCTCGGTCAGGATCTTCACGGAAAAGATGTTATAATCGTTGACGATATGATCGCCTCGGGCGACTCCTTGATTGACGTTGCAAAGCAGCTTAAGGCAAAGGGTGCAAAGAGAATTTTCAACTTTGCTACATTCGGTCTTTTCACAAACGGATTTGAAAAGTTCGATAAGGCGTATGAACAGGGTCTTATCGATAAAATCTTCACAACAAACCTCGTTTATCATAGCCCTGCGCTTCACGAAAAGGAGTGGTGGTGTGAGGTTAATATGTGTAAATACGTTGCGTTCCTTATTGATACCCTCAACCACGATGATACTATCAGCAGTCTTCTTGATCCCGTTGATAGAATTAATAACGTGCTTGTTAAATATAATAAGAGATAATTTTTTACCCGACTTTCATTTGAAAGTCGGGTGCTTTTTTGACGATAAATTGGGATTTATCGGGGAGTTTGAAAAAGAATAATTTGCGTTTCGTACGGGTCGTCGAGGACGCCGACCCCTACGGTTTGGCGAGTTACTTTTTATTCAAATTGTAGCCATTTTGCTTGTAATATGTCTATTATTTTACAACGAAATTAGATAATCATCGTAGGGGTCGGCGTCCTCGACGACCCGCGTATTTACGAAAACTAACTCCCCTATAAATCAAAATTTAAAAATCAAACAAAAAAAATAAAAGACACCCATTTGGATGCCTTTTATTTAATAGCTATTAGTCAGCGTATACGCTAACCTGCTTCTTTGTCTTTGTCTTGTGCTCAAACTTAACTCTACCGTCGATGAGAGCGAAAAGTGTATCATCAGTACCGATACCAACGTTGTTACCGGGATGAATAGCTGTACCTCTCTGTCTAACGATGATGTTACCAGC
>JAGBYG010000017.1 GCA_017628875.1 Clostridia bacterium | reverse complement strand
GGAGAGCGCTACCTTGGGGTGGTAGAGGCCGCAGGTTCAAGTCCTGTCACTTAGACCAGAAAAAGCAGAATAGACCTTGTGTCTATTCTGCTTTTTCTTATTTAATGAAGATTTTGAATCTGCCCTTACCACGCCCTGCGCGAAAGCGCAGAGGGGTGGTCCGGGGTTCCCCGAAGCGAGATTTATGAGCTTTGGGGGTTCACGGTAGTGTGCCGCAGGTTCAAGTTTATTGATTTTGATAAAAATGATGATATATCTAATTTAATTGGACTGAATATAATTGTATATTAAGAATTTAAAATGGTATAGCCTATAAAAAATTTCATCTAAAAGGATTAGGATGAATTCTTTTCAAAATAATTATAATGAATTGATACTTGTTCAAGAAATAGATTGGATGGAATCTCAATTTCGATATTATTCCATTCATCTTTATTTCCCATATAATATACATTTTTGAGCAGAGGCATATCGAATATGGCAAATGTTCCTATCTTTCTGACACTCTTAGGAATAACTATATCTGTTACATTGCAGCAGTTGGCGAAAGAACCATTATCAATCAAAGTCACACCATCTGGGATAACAATTCTAGTTAGCGACGTGCAATCAGCAAAGGCTAAATTACCGGTGCTAGTGATTTTTGGAGGCAAATCTATTTTTGTCAGTGAAGAGCATTTTCTAAAGGCATCTGTACCTATCCACGAGATATGGTTGTGTAAATAAACTGTTTTTAGTGCGGTACAGTTCATGAATACCGAATCCTCAATTGCAATAATGCTAGGAGGAATATTAATATGTTGAAGAGATGAACAAGAATCGAAAGCATGCGGTTTTATTCTAATTATACTCTCAGGAATATTAATATTAGTAAGAGATGTGCAGTTCTTAAATGCTGCTTCATTAATTATAGACAATGAATTAGATAGAGAGATTTCTGATAACATATTACAGTCACAAAAGGCATATGAACCTATATAGGTTACGGAATCGGGAACTTTTATTTTAATTAATGACTTACATGATCTAAAAGCTTCTCCAATAATAACTTTTGTATTTGGATGTATTATGCATTCGGTTATGTTAGAATTTACAGATTTAATTAATGCATAATACGGGTTATTTTTTGTTCCAAGATAATATGCATTGTCATACAAGTTATAATTTAGTGAGGCGCATTTCCAAAATGCACCAGATTCAATAATTTTTATAGAGTCGGGAATTGTGATATTTCTAAGATTTGTTGCGAATGAGAAGGCTGAGTCCATTATTAATTCCAGCGTATTAGGTAATGAAATACTAGTCAGAGATTGGCACAAATAAAAAGCATTTTGTGAAATCATCTTGGTTTGTGGATGAATATTGCAATTGGATATATTATTGTTTTTTGCCTTGATGAGTATTCGGTATGGGTTGCTCTTGTTTCCTAAATATAAGGCATTATCGTATTCATTAAAATCTAGTGACGAACAACCCTCAAATGCATGAGAAGATATTGAAATAACCGAGTCGGGAATTTCTATTTTTGAAAGTGAATCACAGTTTTCAAACGCTAAATCACAAATAATTTCTATAGAATCGGGAATTTGTATATTGTATATATAATCGCATCCAGAAAAGGCCTTTTGCCCAATTGATGTTACTGGTAGGTTGTTATATAAATCAGGAATTATAACATCTTCGTTAATACCATTGTATCCAACAATAGTGTATCCTTTGTAATTTCTCTTGTATTTAAATTCAAGCGTATTTTGATTATTACTAATGGTGCACGTATCAATCGACATTGCGTTTTCATTTAAGCATACCGATAGCATCTTGCTGCTTTTTAATTGTCTCATAAATGAGTCATGATTGGGATGACGATTGTAAAAAATGGCCTGAAGAATACTTAACTGCATATGTAGTCCGCGTGAAAGATGTGTTTCCTCAAGATATACAACCAAGATATCCTTTTTTAATTCAATAGCATAGTTTATTTCTTTATAACAGTCATCTTCTTCGTTTACATTATGTGATACTAAAAACAAAAAAGTTGTACAGTTATATATTAATTCGGCAATAATTTCTAATTCTTCTATTCCCTTTGCAGTAATGTCATTATATACTGTATTGAAACCTGAATTTTTAATTGAGGAGATAATATTTCGAGAGATATGCTGATCTTTTTTTGAAAAACTGACGTAAATATAAGGTTTTTTTCTATCTTGATTTGTTGTCATAATAACACTCCCAAGTAAAGTTTACTTTTTTTCTTCTTTAATGCTATTCATAATTGAAGAATTAATGACGTCAATAATAAAACTAGAGGTATCAAATTTAAAAACTTCATCATCGAGATCATAATCCATGGGATCAATAAAACCTAGAAGAGCCAATTCTTTTACTTTTTTCTTTGCAAGAGGGTAATCATTGTCTTTTGCGCGTAAATACCACGATACGGCCTCGGTCATGTTATGTTCAATCCCCATTCCAAGCTCATAACATCTTCCAACTTCATACTGGGAAATGATATGACCGAGATTTCCAGCTTTTTTATAAAATTTGAACATCCTGTTGTAATCACCGATTTGGGAACATTCGATAGCTTTATAGAAGCATAGTTCGTCCATATCAACTGCATCTAATGTTTTCTGGATACTGTTTACATTCTTTTCAAGATAAGGAAAAAGTTTAGGGTTAGAGCATAATTCTTTCCAAAAAGATTCAAAACAGTCATGTTGGTTATAGTGTAGCGCCTCAATTCCACACAACTGCATATGTTGACCTCTAGAAAACTCCACAGATTCTAAATAAATCAGCAAATTGTCTTTTTTTAATTCAATGGATAGGTTTATTTCCCTACGACAATTATGAGAATTGTTGGAATTATTTGATATGAATATCAAAACAAGAGAACTGTCGTATAGGTGGTCTGCAATATATTCTGGCCATTCAGCACCTACTTCAATTCCCGCATCATACCATACACGATAACCTTTGTTTTGTAAAAACCTGATAATTGGAAAAACGGTTTGTGTGTCCTTGTGAGCATAGCTTACGAAAATATAGGGTTCTTTTCCATCATATACTGGGGGCGTGAACATATTTTTTACTCCTTCTATCAATTTATATGAATTTCAGTTATTTTAACTGTGAATACTCAAAGTATAATTTAATACATTATATCACAATTTATAGCATAAATCAACAGTGTTGAAAAATAACACGCAATCTTTTAACAATTTTGTTATGATTATACTAAATAATTAAGCAAATAATATGCCAATGTATCAGTTTGGATATCTTTTTATCTACTTTTAAAACAACTTTTTTGTCAACATTGCCAGCAAGTTTTTAGGACTAGCTTTTCTATTTTGTAAAATATGTGTGTAAATATCTGCTGTTACATTAATGGTTGAATATCTTAACCAGCATCTTATTTCCCATCTCCAATCATAAAGGATGCTTGCTGTACTGTGTTTTAGTGAGTGATAACTTATAAAATTGTGATAATATACTAATGTCGTTTTTGATGGAAAAAGGGAATTTAAAGAATTTAATTGTCGAAATGTACAAAAAAGGGGGTCAAAATATGTCAAATTTTCTACTTGCTATGAATTCCAACGAAAATTTATATAAATATTTGGCAATTTTGATGATTTACAAAATTGTTTTTATGTGGTATAATACCTCTCGCAGTGGAACGCATGGGCCAATAGCGTCTCCGCTAAATAAAAGAAGCATAACTGTCACTTGTTTGGAAGCGAAATGTCAATCTTATGGCATGAATCACGCACAGACGATTTCGAGTTATGCTTTTTTATTTTTTCTAAAACTAAAACAAGATTAATATGCAAAAAGTCAAAAGTATTTTGTAAGTTTAAATTTTATTTTACAAATGCTATTGTATTTATAAAAAAAATGTGTTAAAATGATAAAAAGTTCGTTTTAGCGAACAAAAGCTATGGAGAGGGAAATATATGGAGTATATCTCGGTAAAAGAAGCTGCTGAAAAATGGGGCGTAACGTTACGTTGCGTTCAAAAGTTATGCAGCGAGAATAAAATTAAGGGTGTTGTTAAATTCGGCAAATCTTGGATGATTCCCGAAAAAGCAGTTTTGCCAAGCGCTGCAAAAAAAGATAAAACTCCACATTTGCCTATGCCGAGAAAAAGTCCTTTTCTTGATATGACCAATATTTATGACGTGCCGGGAAAGGCAGATGAATGCGCAGAAAAATTGATTAATAATCCCGAGGCATATCAGTTATTTAAAGCGCAGATTTCTTATCGTCGTGGTGAAATTGATGAGGTTTATGCTCACGCAAGATATTTCCTCAATGCTCATTCCGGTTTTTATGCGATAATCGGTGGTGGAATGTTGCTCGCCCAGTGCGCTATATGGCGCGGTGATATTTATCTTTGGAATGAGGCGAAAAGGCATATTTGTGAAGCACCCTGCCAAACGGAGCACGAAAGAGAATTGATATCGCTTGCTCTTGCCATTATCGACAGCTCAATCTATGACAACAAGGACTACCCCGAATGGTTTAAAATGGGAAATTTTGAGGTGTTACCCTCTGAGGCACATCCTTCGGCAAAGGTGTTTTACGTTAAATATCTTTATATGGCAGCTTTCGCTATCGCATCCGGACAGTTCGAGGTTGATGGTATGCAGGGACTTGCGCTGATGCGACTGATTCCAAACACTATTGAGCCACTCATTACTCAAGCGGTAGTTGATGCAACGATTATCCCTCAAATATATCTCAGAATGTCTTGTGCTGTTGCATATCACAATTCGGGTGATAGAAAAAGAGCAATAGAGCATATTGACAAGGCGATAAAACTTGCTCTTGAGGATAAATTGTATGGACTTTTAACGGAATACATACGCCATTTTGATGGCTTGCTTGAGGATAGAATAGCGCAAAAGGATCAGCCGGCTCTTCAAAAGATACTTGAGCTTTATGACATTTACCGTTTCGGTTGGGCTCGTCTTTCAGGGCAGGTCAAAAACAAATACGTTGCGACAAATCTCACTCCCAAGGAGCACGAGGTGGCAAAGCTGACTGCTTTTGGGTTTGGTGTGCCGGAGATATCAAAAATATTGCATGTTTCCGAATCTACCGTGAAACAGGCAATTGTGAGAGTTATAAACAAGACAGGAATTCAGGACAAAAACGAGCTTTCTTACATATTATAATAATCAATTTAAGACCTTTCGAAAGAGAGGTCTTTTTTTGTTTTGGGGCGCAAAAAAGAATCGTTCGCATATGCGAAAAAACAGGTTTTGAAAGACACCAAAATTTCGTATATACGAACAAAGCAAAACATCAAAAAAATTATATAAAATCGGCAATAACGCATAAAAAACGCATAGTTGCTGTATATTGGAGACAAAATATCACTATTTTGATATTTTGGTTTTTTAAAAAATGTCTAAAATGAGTCGATTTTAGACAAAAAAATATGTCTAAAATAGGGGTGTTTTGGACGTGTACAAGATGAAAAAAATATGATAAAATTAATTCAACAAAGAAATCCAACGATAAAAGGAGGGGTGAAATGAGCAACACGAGGATTCGTGAGGGCGATCTTTACGGTGTTTTCAAAGTGGGCGAGATAAATTTTGAGATACGCTATGGATATTATGAGGAATCCGATCGTTTTGGTAAGTATAACGATCCAATTCCAATATATCCGAACTTTTTGGAAAGGCCACAATATGATAATGAAGGATATCCATTCGTTACGGAAATGCAGGACATCTGTGAGCATTTTGAGGGAAAGCTTCTTGTGGATATTTGCTGCGGTTGCTCTCATTTTGAAAAGGGCAGAGATCTTATAGGCATCTGCCGATGCAAAAAAAGAAAGATATAATTTTAATACAAAAGGAGAAAACAATGAAAAAATTTTTATCACTAATTTTAACACTCGTTCTTGTACTTAACATTTTCGCGGGTACGGGTATATTTGCTATTGCAACCGAGGGTGGCGAAGAATGCACTCACACCGATGGCGGTGACGATTACAATAATGTTTGTGACTATTGTAATGAATACATCGGTACGGGCGAGTTGGCACTTGGCGAAAATACGGTTATGATGACTGATTATAACAAATATAAAAGAGATTTGATCCGATTTGTTCCCACAGAGAGTGGTTATTATTACTTTTATTCAACAATGTCAGAAAACGACCCAAGAGCGTTGTTATTTGATTCTGATTTGCAACAGCTTGTTTATGATGACGACGGAAATGGATACCCCAATTTTGGTTTTGTCTATGAGCTTGAAGCAGGAGAAACTTATTATCTTTCTGTTGTAACGTACAGCGATTTGGCCGAATGCAGCGTTACCGTGGAAAAGCACGAGCATTCAGGCGGTTTTGAAACCTGCAAGGGCTTGCTTTGTGATTGTGGAAGGTATTACGGTGTAACTACCTATGAACATCGACTTGACGCAACTCAGACATGTATTGGATATCAGTGCTACGATTGCGGAGAATACTTTGGTGAAGGCAACGGCATTCATCAGGACACTAATGATTACCTTATTAACATATGCTACTACTGCGGAGAATATATTGGTCAGAAAAACGCTTTTGTTGGTGAAAATACAGTTTTTGTTGTCTATGCAAGTAAAGTGTATGTGAGCTTTACTCCTTCTGAAAACGGCATATATATTATCCGTTCTCAATCGGAATATAACCCGAATATTTACGTTTGTGATTCTGCGTTTAATGAATTGGCTTATGATAACGATAGTGGTGAAGGCGATAATTTTACTCTTGCGATTGAGCTTGAGGCGGGAAAAAACTATTATTTGTTATTTGAGGAATATTCAGAAGATAATTTGCTTACTTACTTCATTGAAAAGCATGAGCATTCGGGCGGTGTGCAGACTTGCAATGGTTACTTGTGTGAGTGCGGTCTTTATTATGGCCAAGCAGGTTTGATACCACATTCTGACGGCAATGATGATTATACTAATATTTGCGATGATTGCTTGAGCTTTTTAGGTGAAGATCTTGTTCTTGGCAGTTCTGAGGTGAAATGTGATTTTTCCGATTACATTACTTGGCAAATTTATAGATTCGTTCCTTCCGAAAGCGGAAAATACACCATACTTTCAGTTAACGGCGAAGATCCTTA
Source organism: Clostridia bacterium (assembly GCA_017628875.1). Classification (GTDB taxonomy): domain Bacteria; phylum Bacillota; class Clostridia; order Oscillospirales; family CAG-272; genus RGIG4608. The sequence goes on along the minus strand of JAGBYG010000017.1, from coordinate 73,034 downwards.
TGCACGTTTCTTTCAATCCATTAACGGAGATATTGAATATATGGATGATGCTGATGACAATTCTATTTTAGGTAAATATGATTTTTCTCTTAATGTTGAGCTTGAGGAGGGTGAGGAATACTATTTCGGATTTTATTCTTATGATAATGAGGACTCCTTTGAAATCCTTTTTGCAAGACACGATGAATGTGTTGATATGCTTACAACATGTAACGGTACTTATTGCTCCTTTTGCAGTGAGCACATAAACGATACTGCAGATGAGAATGTTCATCTCTGGATTTTTGGTGAGTGTTTATTGTGTGAAACAGCTATTCCCGATGATTATGCGCACGAGCACGAGTGGTTTTATGGCAATTGCAAGATTTGTAATGATTTAATTCCCGATGATTATGCGCACGAGCACAATTGGAATGACGGTGATTGCATAATTTGTGATGGAACGCACGATTGTCAGGGTGATGAGTGGGACGAATATGGTTATTGTTCGGTATGCGATGATGATGCAGGATTTAAGATTATCAGAGACGGCAAGGTTACGTATTATAAGGGATTGACCGCTACCGTTGAAGCTATGCAGGACGGAGATTTTATCGTGATGCTTGAAAATCGTTCTATTGAAGACGATTACGATATTTATGCTGACGTTACTGTGGACTTAAATGGCCATAAATTATACGATGGAGCTATATATATTTATGGCGACGTTACGTTTATGGATTCCACTGACGACAGTGGCTATTGTTCCAGTGATATATACGTTTACGGCGATGCAACTTTTGTGAGTGGCCAATATGATTATATTGGGCTTTTAAACGGAAAGAGCTTTGCAGATGAAATTCCTGAATGCTCTGATTTTTATATAGAGGATTCCAACGGAGACGATGTGTTGGTGGATGTTTCGGAATATACTTATATTTATGCTTGGTATATTACTATAGTTCCTAATGGGGATAGACACGTTGCGAGTGATTATCGTATAACTGAGGGCACGATATGTGAGTCGAGTGCTGTTGAAACCGCTTGGTGCATCTACTGCGATACGGTTGTGGACGAAAGAGAGATTGAGGGTAATTCGGGTCACTTGTGGAGTGGCAATTACGGTGAAGGAACCAAAAACTGCGACATTTGTCACGAAACTGTAGAGGATGCTGTTTACAGTGATGAGCTCGTAAGAGATTTCGTGAGAGAAGTTTATGAGTGGCTTAAGGGACTGCTTGGAAATGAGCTTATGGCACAGTATCAGGCATTGCTTGACATGTTAAATTAATTGTCTTTAGTCTTACGGTAAAATAAAATAATAATAAAAGAAGCACAAGGCATTCTCAATGATTGCATTGTGCTTCTTGTTTTTATACATCTGAGGATTCAATCCCTGAACACGCAGTTCTTGCTGAAAACCTTTTGGAAGATAATGTAAGACCTGTTGCAGAGGTAGCAGAGCTCACAATACATTGGGTATTGATGGTGGATGGTACACAAAGAATGACGATACAAAGGACGGTAACCTCTTGTTCACGTTTGCACAGCCCGGTGATATTCGAATCCTTCAAGTTCGGTGCTGCATGTGGTGTTCAAAAACCACGATGTTTATATTGAATTGTGCAGAGCAGACGCTTCTGATATATAGTCCCCCCACCAAGCGTGGTGGAAACGAGAGACTTATTATAGCTATTACTAAAATCAAAGAACCTTGACAGTATCGAGAAGAGTGTTTGTTAAGGATGTCAGATTGCATCAAGAAAAATATGCGAAATTTGTTGAATTATTGACAAAAATATACATATATGATACAATAATATTGTTATTTGAATTTCAAAAATAGGGAATGGCTTTTGAGCAATTTTTGAAATTCGCTGTTTAAGATATTGTACTCTTAATCACCAAAAGTTAGAAAGGACTATACAATACAATATTTGCTTTGTATATTTGTGTAAGGAGGACTAAAATGATAGGAGCAATTACTCAAAGAATGGATGTTGTCGAGTTGGGCATACAAGACTTATTTACTAATCTTTATTGTAAAAAGGATTTTTTGTATTTGCTTAAAATTGCCAAAGAGACAAAAAACAGTAACCAACCATTTGTTATAGGCAAATTGGTGCAAATGCTTAATGACGCGGGAAAAAAGTGTGAATATGGCAAGTCACTTTCATATTATGAAAAAATAGTTTTGAGTTTGGATATTCCTGCTGATGCGGATGAGATAAACCAAAGAATTGTTAATGTTTTAAATAACGTGTATGCAACATATCCGCAACCCGGTGAATTTATGCAACGCATCGTTGATTTGTTAGATCCAAGCACCACGGGAAGCGGCTCTTTGCAATTGCGTATATTGAGGCGTTTTATGATGACGGTAAACGTTAAGGAAAACAAAAAATACTATTCCAAAACATTAGCAAAAAAAGAAATATGCGACGTTGACGAATCTATTTTTGAAGCTTTATCTAATAATTCTGCTGAAAAATGTGATTATTTTCCTTTGGTACAGGCAGCATTTAATCTGGCAAAAGGTGTTTTTGTATCTCCGGTTACAACAAAAGAGCTATTGTTTTTACTTGCGTTTGCATATGATATGAGATATTATGCTTCGAAGAATATTCACAATTATATCCTGCAAAGAGATGTTGAAAAGAATTTATTTGAGGACTATTACTGTGATAACTTGACAAGATATATTTATTCAGAAGATGGCGGAAAGAGCGGAAACTCTGATAAAGAACCTTCAGGTTTTGGGATAAATCCGAAAAATTTTATAGACGTAGCATTTATTTACTACTTAAATATGGAGGGCATTGAGGCATCTCAAAAGGTATCAAGATTCTATACTATGATCAACAAGGTTAAGAATACTTGGAAGAGTAATTATACATACATTGAAACTCAAAAGAGCATTTATGAAGATATTCCAACCGGTACGTATAGAAACCGTATTGATACTGTTATAAGCGGATTGGATGAAGATGCTTTTGAAAAATATCTTCTTGAGAATTATTATTGTGATTTAAGATACACATATGTTAATAAAAAAACGGGTGAACTTCAAGAGGGGTATAAAGGACTGTTTGAATTGCAAATTGCTATTAATTCCGCATATACCCAATATAATGCGATTCTTGATTTGATTAGAGATGCATTGTATTTGCCTGCGCACGCTGATTTTAGCAAAATAGATCGAAGAACAATTAAGGATGTTGCAGACGGTGAAAGCTTCGATAATATGTTTTCAGACGAAAATAATATTGTAATTATGAGAGTTAGTGAGCTTGAGCAAAACGTACCCTGTTCGGATTTAAAGTATTTTAGATCTATTGCTTTGGAAGAAAAAGAATTGAGCGATTTTCTCTTAATAATGAAAAATATTGAAAAGAGATTAAATCCTTATGAAGCTATCGGTATTACCGATACTATGGGAGTTACCAGAACAAAAATGATAGCCGCATACTACCACTTTTATTGTTTAGAAAATGGTTTGGATGATAATAAGGATGTGTGGAAAAGCTTTAAAGATGTTTATGATGATATGAGTTCTTGCCTGAATCCTTATTTGGAAGATGCGGGGTACCAGAAAATCAGCTCTAAAAATATATATGATGTGTTTGTGATATTTTTTGCTTATTGCAAGATTAATAATTTTTTAAGTTGATAGAAACAGTGTTTTGAAATTATCACAAAGCAACTAAAGAAAGGATTTGTATATGAATAATCAAAGAATACCTGTGAAAAGCATTTCGTGTAACAAGAACACTTTTGGTATTACAAGAGGAAAGATTATTTATCTTCGCAGAGAAGGATCCCTTGATAACGGAGGAGATTTCTTTAAAATAAATAGTGTTGCAGGAGAGGGCGGGTCCTGTGTTTGCTATGAAGCCACTTTAATTGGAGAAGGAAAAACAGGAAGATTAAAAGAGTTTTATCCCCTTGAATGTTCAAAAATGGGGATGCCATTTTCACTCGAAAGAGATGCACAAAATCACATTGTTGCCTCTGAAAAAACAAAAGAAGCATTTATTTCTGCGAGAACAGAGTTTGTTGAATCGTATCATAATCTTAGAAAAGTCATAGAAAAGAACAAAAACAATTCAGACTTTACAAATTTTATTTCCGATTTTACTATTTATTATGGTTGTGATTCTGATGGAAATATTCTTGAAGGCTCTACTGCATATATTTGGACAACTTCTGAGAAGCTGACTGTTTTTGACAAATACATTGCCGAAGTACATAAGCACCCCAATATAAATCCGGAGCATAAGCTTTTTAATATTTTAAAAACAATGCTTACTCTAACGGAATGTGTAAAGATTCTACACGAAAACAGATTGCTGCATTTGGATATTAAACCAAAAAACTTTGGTGTTCTAGAAAGAAAAGGAGAACTTTTAACAGACTCTATTAAATTGTTTGATGTTAATACAATAATATATTCTCCAAACAGTTCTGTTACAGCGGTATATGGAACAGAGGGCTTTAGAGCACCTGAAATTGTAAACGGACAAGCAGATAACACAAGCGACATATATTCTATAGGTTGCACCTTGTTTTCTGCGTTAGTTGATAATGATGAAATCAAAATCGAGGGATACTCCAAGGAGTATTATACCAAGATCACACAATTGATTGATTCTTCTAAAATCATTTCTGCTTCTGAGACAAATTCAAATGTGTACCTTAAACATGAACTTGTTTCAATCCTTAAAAACTGCTTAGCTGAGTCTAAAAGGACGAGATATCAAAGCTGTGAGGATTTGGCAAATGATCTTAAAAGGGCATTGGCATATCTTTATCCTGCTGAAGTTAATACTGACCTCCCAATCGGAAAGCAATTGGTTGTTTTGGAAAAGGAAGCTTACAAAAAGTTAGGTGTGGGTTCTTATCTAACATTTATGTATCATTTGTATAAAAAACCCTTGTTTGAGTGTCTTCCTGCTGATAGCGAAACATTAGATGTGGTAATTATTGGATTTGGAAATTATGGACAGATGTTTTTGGATTGCTGTTTGCAGGTGGGGCAAATTTTGGGTAAGAAGCTCAGTGTACACGTAGTGTCTAATGATCGTGATGAGGGCAAGCGAGACAAAGATATTTACCTTTCCAGACGTCCGGCTCTTGTTGATTTCTTTAGCATTGACGGAAGCTATTGTAAAGACCCATATGGATATATTTCTTTTGAAAACAAGGAATTTGTTCGTGATAAATTAAAAATAAATAAAGATATTGCCTTAGAAATAGTATCGAAACATAACAAGGCACACTATGTTTTTGTTGCTCTTGGTGATGATTCTCTTAATAAAGGAGTTGCTAAAGCCATTACTTCAGTTATGAAGGACATTAGGGAATGTTCAGTTAATTTTGCATATGATGGAGAACACCTTGGTAGAAAACCTCTTGGTAATCCTGTATATATGTGTGATGATATTGCCTCCGAAGCATTATATAAAGACATTGAGAGAATGGCATTTAATGCACATTTGATTTGGGAATCCGGATTAAATATTGATTTGAAAAAATCATACGCCAAATTTAAGGAGCAATATAACTATAATGCATCTTTTTCGAATGTGGTTTCTATTAAATATAAACTTTATAGCTTCGGTATTGCTTTAGATGATTTGACTAATGCCGCTACTGAGTGTTATAGAAAAATGAACGCATCTTCAAATCATATTAAAAATGAATTGATAGCGCTTGAACATAGAAGATGGGTGTGTGAAAAGATATGCGCCGGTTGGGCATGCAATCAGGACTTGGAATCTTGTGTGACAGGAGAACCGAATGATAAAAAAGCTAAACGACATATTTGTTTGTTAAGAAGCACAGCTAGCGCACCCCTTCAAACTGCAGCTTGGACATTGTCAAAATGGGATAATGCAGAAAAAAAGGATTTGGATACTCTTGATGATCTTGATCAAATGTCGGTTAGACTTCATCAAGTTTATATGAACGCAGCTAATAGTTGGAAGAAAAAGAACATCTTGTTGGATTCGTCGATGCTTCAACTTAGAACTATTGCGAGTAAAAGTGCTCCTGCAAGCATAGCATTTTCTGAATGGTATTCTTGTTTGTCGTTATTGTGGAACGGAAATAGTAATTCTGCAAGAGAGTACAATAAGCTGAAAAGAGTATTATTAGAATCACTTGAAGCTCTTAATGCACAGGACATATCAACTGCCAAGGCGCTTATAACTCTGATAGATAGTCGTGTTGCAATAATATTAAAGAGCATGCGTTATACGGATTATAAGAATTATGATGCGGATTTGGTTAAATATATTCCGTTCATTTTGACATATAGAAGGGATATCCATTTACTTATTCCGTTCTCGTGTGGCGCAAATACTAAAATATTTGAAAACGTTGCGGCAGCAACTGTTGTAAATCCTTTTCAAATTACATACTTGTTTGATATTAAGAAAATAAGCCAAATAGAAGAGTTTAAAGATGCATTGTATTACACTTTGAGTTATATGCGCGAAAAAACCATTGCGGCAAAAATAAATTTTGTTATAACACATTGCAAGGACGAAAAAATCCGCAAAGCCGTTGAACAAATGAAAACCGAGCTTTTTAGACTGGATTCCAGAATTAAAAAGATTATCATCAAAGAATATCAAAATAATTCTTGCGTTGCACAATGTGTTTATGATGTAATTAATACCAAACTTCGATTTGATGCAGCAGAACAAAATGATACTTATCTTTCCGGTATTCTTCTGGGCGCCGGGGTTTATTCGAAATATCCCCACTATCGATTTGACATAAATACGCGAAAGTTTTATGAAACGGTAAACTGTGAGTTTTTGAAATTTATTAGGACGGATCAGTATTTAAAAATTTCGGATATGTTTGCATCCAAAAACTCAAAGGGTTATTTGGAATCTCCCACGGCATTTTATAATGATTATGAGGCATTGTGGAAAGAAGCATATCGAAAGAGAGAATTTGTGTGGAAAAAAATGTGCGGATTGCTTGAAGATTATCACAAATCAGAAGATAAGATCATGACGATTAACACAGATATTGAAAAGGCTAACAATCCCTGTATCAAGTACAGATTTTTGGTGCCCGCAATTGCTTATGATGGAGTTCAAAAATTTATTTCCACAATGATAGACGTTGGTGTTTTCACCAAAGAATCTGAAGTGCTTTTCTATACAACCGATTCCTGTGAAGTTAATATCTATGCACCGAAATCACTTTCGGCAAAGATTAAAAGCTTTATGGCAGATCCTTATGTGCTGAGTCAACCCGAAAGCATCGAGTTCGTTAAAACTCCATATTCTGTAGTTGTTTCTTTTGATTATCTTACAGTTCAAAACGTTGAACTGAAGGGCAAAGTAAATCAAGTTGACAACATTAAAAAATTGTTACAATGGCTTGAAAATCGCTCATTTATTACCGATTATATTGAGTCTGGGGAGGACAATAGATTTGTTAGTTTTACTTATGCAACGAAACGAATCAAAAAGCTATTGACCAATGCCGGAAATATTCTTGAAATATATATTTATCACAAGTGTTTGAAGAGTGGTTTGTTTGATGATGTTGCTACAAGCTATGAAATTAATTGGGAGGGTACCCCTGTAAAGAGCGAGTTTGACATTATTATTACTAAGGGATTTGCAGGCTTGTTGGTTGAGGCAAAGGCAACTGAAAATATTGATCAGGGTTATTATTTTAAATTGTCATCTCTTGCAAATCAATTTAGCACTAATTGCATGCCTGTTTTAATTGCAGATACTGTTGAACAACAAAGTAGCGATAATTCAAACAATGAGATGCAGCGTCAAAGAGGTAATATGCTGGATGTGATTACGATTTCCAATCCTAAAGAAATAGATAATATTGATATCACTTTAGCGCGATTACTAAATATTCCAACTAAAGCTACACCTCAACCCCAGTCTCAGCCTAAAACAACATTCCAACCTCAAGAGAAAAAACAGGTTGAGTCTGCTCCTGCAAAAAATCCATCTCAAACAGCGGGCAAAATGACACGTGAAGAATATCTTGCGCAAAATATAAAGGTGTTGGGGTTGGATCAGAGTAAGACACAAATTCTTGCAAATAATAAAATTCGCACTATAGGGGATTTTCTTAAGCAAACAGAAGAAACATTTTCTTTAATGAAAGGGGTTAAAATATTTGTTGCTGAGCTTATGACTTTGCAGAAAAAAAAGAAGGAAGAGCTTGAAAAACTCTGATACAAATAATATTAAAATCGTTTCTCGAAAAAATAATTTATTAAGGGGTGCTACGGCCCCCCTTTTTTGCAATTTGAGGAAAATATCGCCCCCCTTTTTATTTGATTTGAAGGCAATGATATAATATTTACACTTGCTAAGATGCAACGATTATATAAGAGATAAATACAAAAATAATAGAGGTGTATATGGTATATGTTTCTTCCGATTGGCACGGAATATCAATTGAAAAAATCAAAGAACTTTTAAATAAGGTCAATTTTGGTCCTGATGATTATTTATTTGTCTTGGGCGATATCATAGACCGTGGGGAACACGGTGTGGAATTAATTAAATACATTATGTTTGAGCCCAACATTAAGTTGATTCGCGGCAATCACGAGCAGATGTTACTTTCCTGCGACTTCCTGTTTGACGAAATTACCGATGAATCAATTGACAATTTTAATATGAGAAAGGTCAGATGGCTAAATGTATGGCAAGCAAATGGCGGCGAAGCAACCATCGCGGAGCTTTCTAAGGAAACTTCTGGAATGAGGCAAATGATTTTGGAATATTTGCAAGAAACTCCGTTATATGATACGGTTTCGGTTGGTGGGAAAAACTATTTGCTTGTTCACGCGGGTCTTGGTCTTAGTGAAAGCGGGAAGATAAAAAAACTAACCGAGTGTTCTGAAAATGATTTATTGTGGAGTCGTCCGAATCTATCAACCCAGTATTCCCTTGAGTTTATTACCATTTTAGGACACACACCAACATATTTTTATGGAGATAAATTTAAAGGTAAAATTTTAAAAACAAGCACGTGGATTGACGTTGATACCGGTGCTGCAATAGGTTTGTCTCCAGCGCTGTTGCGGTTGGATGATATGCAAGAATTTTACTTATAATGATTGCAGAGTGAAGAAAGAAGTGCTTTTTGTAACTTTCCATCCCTTCTTTGAATATGTTTTATGATATAATGTGTTCAAATGGTGAAAAATGTAAATTCTCAAGTGTTGGTATTGTATAAATATTGACAAAATTCACTTGTTATGATAAAATGATTACTAATATATTTATTTAATTAATATTAAATAAAAAATGAAAATTGGAGGTAATTTTTATGTGGTTAATATGTTTAATAATCTCGATTAGTGCCTTGGTTTTAATGGGTGCAATTTCTATTGCTGTCAACAATAGCAATTATACAAAAAAGCATAGGTTCAAATTGTTATGGGCGTTTTGCGGGGCAGTGCTTATTGCTGCTGTGGTGATGTTTATACCTATACATTACATGCCTGTGGCATCCGTTCGAGGAGCAGGATGGAGAGCTTTTTTGCTTTCGGTCTTCAATTCAATACAAATATTTATGGGTGGCTGTGAATTTGGAGTTATAAAAGAAGGATTGGCTTTTTGCCCCAATAACCTTTATATGCTCTATCAAATTTGGTCAGCAATATTGCTTATTATAGCACCTATATTAACTTTTAGTTTTGTATTGTCTATGCTCAAAAATATATTTGCGTATATCAGATATTACGGGTCATTTTTTAAAGATGTGTACGTATTTTCTGAATTAAATGACAGATCTCTTGCACTTGCAAATAATATTAGATCTAATAGCAAAAAAGCTGTAATCGTTTTTACTGACGTATTTGGCGAAAATGAAGAAAGTATGTTTGAATTGATTGAGGAGGCAAAAAAACTACGAGCTATTTGCTTTAAGGAAGACATACTCGTTATTAATTTCAAAAGACATTATTCTAAAAAAACAATTTCCTTTTTCACAATAGGAATTGATGAAACAGAGAATTTAAATCAGGGATTGAAGCTGATTGAACGTTATAAGCAAAGAGAGAATACCAATCTTTACATTTTCTCTACAAACGTTGAAAGCGAATTGCTGTTGTGCTCGACAGATGACAGTGTTGTTAAGGTTCGCAGAATTAATGAAGTTCAGTCATTGATTAACCGTGTTCTTTATGAGCGCGGCCAAACCATATTTGATTCTGCTCGTGAGAACGATGAAGGCACAAAGGATATTTCTGCAGTTGTTATTGGTATGGGACGTCACGGTACCGAGATGGTTAAAGCACTTTCTTGGTTTGGTCAAATGGACGGTTACAATTTGGAAATCAATGCCTTTGACAAGGATCCTTTAGCAGAAGAAAAGTTTATGGCATTAGCTCCCGAATTAATGTCCGATGAGTATAATGGTGTTGCTGTGGACGGTGAAGCTTGTTATAAGATAACAGTTCATCCCGGCTTTGATGTTGAGTCAATTTCATTCGTTAAAGAAATTCACAAGATTACTAATGCAACTTATGTTCTTGTTGCATTAGGTAATGATGAAGCGAATATTAGAACAGCGGTGAATTTAAGAATGTATTTTGAAAGAATGAAAATTCATCCTGTAATACAAGCGATTATTTATAATACTCAACAAAAAAATGCCTTAATGGGTGTTAAAAATTTCAAGGGTCAAGATTACGATATAGATTTTATTGGAGATAGAGAAGCAATCTACGCTATGGATGTAATTATTGATTCCGAACTTGAACAAGATGCGTTGCAACGTCACTTGAAATGGGGCAAAGAGGATGATTTTTGGAATTATGAATATAACTACAGATCGTCTATTGCGTCTGCAATACATATGAAGGCGAGAGTGGAACGTGGTATTCCCGGAGCTAACAAGGCAGAAGCAGAACTATCCGATGAAGAACGCCATATTATTGAGGTTTTGGAGCATAAACGTTGGAATGCGTATATGCGTTCAGAAGGATACATTTTTAGCGGCTCTAACGATAAAAACAGTCGAAATGATTTGGCAAAAATGCATCATGACCTTGTTGATTTTTCTTCTTTAACCGAAGAAGAAAAAAGGAAAGATAGCAGTGTTGGAACAAAATAACAAAAAATAGTTGGATTTTTGTCCCAATATAATCAATATTGCCAAATAATAATGGCTAAATTTGTTGACAAAAGTCGTAAAGTGTAGTACACTATAAATGTTCAGTTATTAGTGTCAGGTAATTCATAGATTTGACCCTATAAACAAAACCCCGAAAGGATATTTGTTTTATGATTAAAAAAAGTTGCTTGCTTGAATATTTGATTGCGTGCGCAGAGACATTGAGAAAAAATGACGGTAAAAAAGCATTATCTGCAAACTATTTCATTATTTCGGTGTTGAAAACGATTAGCGAGATAGACAGCAATAAAATTCCCAGCGAAATAGACAGTGAAGAATCAAAAAAAGAATTGGCAGCCGTATGTGAGTTGCTGAAGAAATACAACATAAACAAAAGCAAGGTAATAGAAGCCATCTCCGGAGATGTAATCTCTGCAGGATACAGTTCTTTTATGGATGAGCTTATGTTCGGAAAAATTCCTCAGAATGCCGAACAACAAGCGAAGAAAAACGGACGAGATACCATTGATACCGTTTTATATCTTGAATTGATTATTGCAGAGCCAACGGTTTCGATTAATAAGCATATTTTGACACAGCCAGCTCAAAAAAGTGAAAAGGATAAATCTGCCTCCGATGAGGAAAAATGGATTGCAGATTTGCAGTCTTGGTTGGATGGTACAGACTCTCTCGCCGACAATGCTGACGGATCACAAGCATTAGAAGAGGTGGTTGGAATTCAGAAAATATCAAACATTGTTCAATCCACTCGAGACATTCAAAATATGTTGCTTGAAAATGTATTTGGACAGGATCAAGCTGTGAATACGTTTGTATCAGGATATTTTCAGTCAAGACTTATGGCGTGCTCACGTAAAGGAACAAAAAAACCGCAGGCAACATTTTTGTTTGCGGGCCCTCCCGGAGTGGGAAAAACTTTCTTGGCAGAAAAGGTAGCGGAAGCTTTAAAATTGCCCTACAAGCGATTTGATATGAGCGAATACTCAAACGAGCAGTCTACTTTTGAATTCTGTGGTACGGATAAGAGTTATAAAGCGTGTAAACCGGGTAACGTTACGGGATTTGTTGCCAATAATCCTGATTGTGTTTTGCTTTTCGATGAAATTGAAAAGGCCAATTTGACCGTTATTCATCTGTTCTTGCAAATACTTGATGCAGGTCGCTTGCGCGATAATTATACAAATGAAGAAGTGTCATTTTCCAATGCGGTTATTATTATTACAACCAACGTTGGAAGAAACTTGTATGAGGATCCTTCTATTGTGAATCTTTCTGCTGTTCCGAGAAAGAAGGTTTTAAAGGCCTTGGCGTCGGACCTTAATCCCAGAACCAATGCTCCTTTGTTCCCTCCGGCAATTTGTTCTCGTTTTGCTTCCGGAAATGTGGTTATGTTTAACCACTTAGAAGCAAGTAATTTGTATACAATCGCAAAAAAAGAGCTTGATAATAATATTAAGGGGCTTGAAGAATCAACGGGAATAAAAATTAACGTCGATGATAAGGTTCCAAGCGCTATTATGTTTTCTGAGGGTGGAAAGGCGGATGCTCGAACAGTAAAAGGAAGAGCAAATGCGTTTTTCTATGAAGAACTCTATGAGCTCTTTAGACTTTTATCCTCGCAAAAAGGCGCAGGTATTGTTGAGGGATTGGAGCAGATTAACATTAACATTCCTCTAAATGGTCTTGACGATAACGTTGCTGCTATGTTTGAAAATCCTTCAAAGCCCGAGGTTTTGGTGTTTGCGAGTGGAGAAATAGCAAGTGTTTGTGAACAAAAGCTTGGTGGACAAGTAACGTGCCACTTTGCAGAAAGTATACACGATGCAAAAGAGATTTTGTTCAATTATGATATTAGTATTGTTCTTTGTGATGTGAACTGTGGTCTTAAGGATACCGATATTAACGTATTAAATGCAGAAGATATAGATTCTGTGGGACACGATTTCTTGAATTATGTGTTAGAGAAATATTCGTTACCGGTTTATATCATTCAATCTAAAGAGGATGATATCAGCCAAGAAGAATTTCTTTCTTTTGCAAAATTGGGTGTTAGGGATGTGCTTACAGCCAATGCTAAGAACAATGCTTTTCCAAAGCAGGTTATTGCAAAATGTAAGGTGGCACACCAACGCGCCCATATGTTAAAATTAGCGCGTGAGAATAAGGCATTATCTTATAAGACATCTCAAACAATGTCCAAGAATAAAAAAACTGCGAATATTAATTTGTTTGATTTTCGTTTGGGCTTGGTTACGGATGCGGATGATTCCAAGAGTATTTTGGATAACGTATCAAAACCCGATCTTCATTTTGACGATGTGATCGGTGCTGAAGATGCTAAGCAAGAGTTGAAATATTTTGTGGAGTACTTAAAAAATCCGATTAAGTATATGCGCAAGGGTGTTCGAAGTCCCAAGGGCGTTCTTCTTTACGGACCTCCCGGAACCGGTAAAACGCTTCTTGCAAAAGCAATGGCAGGAGAATCGGGAGTTACGTTCTTGAAAGCTGAAGGCAACGAATTTTTAAAACGATTTGTGGGAGAAGGAGCCGAAGCAGTTCACTCGTTATTTAATGCGGCTCGTAAGTATGCACCGTCCATTGTATTTATTGATGAAATAGATGCCATCGGAAAGGATAGAAATATGTTGGGATCGGAAGATCATACCAGTGATGTCCTGACATCTTTCTTAACTGAAATGGATGGATTTAATACAGATACTTCAAAACCTGTGTTTGTTCTTGCCGCAACTAATTATGGCGTTGATTCCGAAAGAGGAAAGAGCTTAGATGCTGCGCTGTTGAGAAGATTCGACCGTAGAATTTATGTGGATCTTCCAAACAAAGATGAACGCAAGCGCTACCTTGAAATGAAAGTTAGTAAGCATCCATCGGTTAAACTCAGCCCCGAGCAGTTGAATAATATAGCTTTGCGTTCAACCGGAATGAGCTTGGCACAGCTTGAATCGGTGTTTGAAATGGCGTTGAGAAGTGCTATTCGATCTGAAACGGGTATAGTAAGTGATGCTGAGTTTGAAGAGGCATTTGAAACGTTTAATGGCGGCGAGAAGAAGGAGTGGAATCCTGATACATTAATGCGTACTGCTCGTCACGAAGCGGGTCATGCATTGATCTGTTGGTTGAGCGGAGAAAAGCCCTCATATTTGACTATCGTTGCACGCGGTGATCATGGAGGATATATGCAGCACGGTGATTCTGAAGGGAAGGGATTGTACACTAAATCCGAGCTCCTCAGCAAAATTCGCACATCACTTGGCGGTCGTGCTTCTGAAATCGTATACTACGGCGCGGAAGATGGAATATCTACCGGAGCCAGCGGAGATTTGTATTCAGCGACCAAGATTGCTGAGCAGATGATTTGCAATTATGGAATGGATCAAACCATTGGAATGTCATACATTGACGTCGGTACGATAAAGGGAGATATGAATCAGGGTCTTCGCGACAAGGTAAATTCGATGCTCAATGAAGAGCTTACTAAAGCAATTAATATTATCGAGGCAAACAAGTGTGCCATTGATACAATGGTAGATGCCTTGACGGAGAAGAATCATCTCAAAGAAAATGAGATTGATGACATCTTTAACAGAACCGTGGTAAACACGGAAACAAACTAAAAATAATTTGGTTAGACCAGTTATTAATATTTTTTTGGAGGAAGAAAAAATGACAGAAGAAATGAACATGCAGAAAGCAAAAGAGGTATTTGACGTCCTTGTTACAATGTTAGATACTCGTGATTGGAAATATGAAAAGCACGAAGAAAAACTCCTTATCAAGAGCGGCATCAAGGGTGACGACCTTCCGGTGGAGTTTATTATGGTAGTAAAGCCCAGAAACGAAGTAGTTCAGTTTATCTCAATGTTGCCTTTCAATATGCCCGAGGACAAGCGCGTTGATGGAGCAATTGCAGTATGTGCTGCAAACTATGGTCTTGTTGACGGTTCTTTCGATTATGATTTGAGAGACGGTGAAATCATATTTAGAATGACATCCAGTTATCGAGAGAGCACACTTAGCGAAGATTTGTTTGAATATATGATTATGGTAGCTGCTTCTACCGTTGATCAGTATAACGATAAATTCTTTATGCTTGCTAAAGGAATGATGACTGTTCAGCAGTTCCTTGAGCAGGAAAACGCTTAATTGGTTCAGATTTTGAACACAAATGTCAATGTCATTGTTGACAGGAGGTGAAAATATGAACGGTCAAGGAATGGGAGAATATTGTGTTGACATCGTTATGTGTATCGATGCAACTGGCAGTATGGCTCCTATTATCGATGAAGTAAAAAACAACGCTATGTCGTTTTATCAAAAGTTTATAGATGCTATGGAAGAAAATGATAAGGAAGTTTCCGAGTTGAGAATCAAGGTTATAGTTTTCAGAGATTACATATGTGATTCTGAACCTATGGTAGAATCTGAATTCTTTGTCCTTCCGGATCAGAACACAGCATTTAGAAACTTTGTTGCAGGTATAGAAGCTTGCGGTGGAGGAGATGGACCTGAAAATGCTCTTGAAGCTATTGCTTTGGCACTTAAATCAAAGTGGACAACCTCGGGAGCTAAGAGACGTCACGCCATCTTAGTATTCTCTGATGCACCTGCATTGGCGCTTGGCGAAAGGGCTGATTGCCCAAATTATCCAACAAATCTGCCAAATACAATCGCGCAGCTTGGTTCTTGGTGGGAGGGAACTGACCAAACACTCGAAAGTACCTATCAGCGAAAAGCGGGAAGGTTGGTTGCTTTTGTACCTAATGCAGAGCCTTGGACAGAGCTTCAAGCTTGGAATCGTTATTGGCCTGCGTTCTCTCCTGCAGGAACAGGTTTGCCGGATGTTGATATTCAATCTGCCATTGATTTAATGGTTGGATCTTTTTAAAACAAAAAAATTATTTATTATGGAGGAAATAAAAATGAGTGGACAGCAAATGGGTGAATATTATGTTGACATCGTAATGTGTATTGATGCTACAGCTAGTATGTCACCAATCATCGACGAGGTTAAGGGCAACGCTATGTCGTTTTACCAGAGATTCCTCGATGCAATGGAAGAAAACGACAAAGAGGTAGCACAGCTTAGAATTAAGGTTATTTCTTTTAGAGATTATGGTTGTGATGCTGAGCCTATGACTGAATCACAGTTCTTTATGCTTCCTGATCAGAACGAAGAATTTAATGCTTTTGTAAATAGTATTGAAGCTAGAGGTGGTGGGGATCGCCCTGAAAATGCACTTGAAGCTATTGCGCTTGCACTTAAGTCTGATTGGACCACTGGTGGTTCCAGACGTCGTCATGCGATCCTTATGTTCTCTGACGCTCCCGCACTTCCTTTGGGTGAGCGTGCAGGCTCTGCATCTTATCCCGCAGGTATGCCTGCAGATATCGCGCAGCTTGGCGCTTGGTGGGAATGCACAGATCAGACACTCAGCAGCACATATCAGGCAAAAGCAGGAAGACTCATTGCTTTTGTTCCTAATGCGGAACCTTGGACGGAAATTACCACATGGAATAGATACTGGCCTGCATTTTCTCCCGCAGGAACCGGTCTTGAAGATGTTGATATTCAATCCGCAATTGATCTGATGGTCGGATCGTTCTAAGAGTAGGCCGGGGCAGATGCATTTGCGCATCTGCCCCGCTTTGTATTTTACAGAATTAGGTATTAAAAAAATATACAATATGTATTGTGTGTTTTTTTAACCATTAATATAAAAGGAGAAATTTATGGAATTAACTGTTTACAGACAATCATCAAAAACTCGTGCTGATGGAACTATTGTTTATAAAGGAGAGGACGCACGTCCGTATGTGGATGGACAGATTATTTTTGTTGCTGATGGATTGGGTGGTGCTGCCGCAATTCGCCATCAGAAAATCGTTCCCGAATTATTTGACAGCGAAAAGTTGATGGATGCTCTTTTTGCCGGGGTCTATGAAGACTACAGCAATGAAGTGTTTGTGAATTATGTCAAGGAGTCGTTTTTTGAGCTTTTTGCCGTAAAGGATTGTTATACAGATAATATCAATAACATTAAGAAGAGTGGCTATTTTGCTTCGAGAATAGTAACTGCCATAATTCTCCACGAAATGCTTTATAGCGAGAATTGTAATGCTGAAAAAGTTTTTTCAACGTTATTCGAGTGTGAAAACGAAGAAGCGAAAAAATCTTATGTGGCTACATTGGGCAAGCACTTTAAGGAGCTTATTCAAACTAAGATTCAGCATATTGCAAAAAATGCAAATTTGATTTATGAGTCTTCTTATTCCGGTCTTGCTTTGCTTGGAAGCACTATTTGCGCTACAATTTATCTTGAACAGGAAAATAGTGTTGAAGCTATTTATCTTACTGCGGGCGACTCTCGCCCCTATGTTTGGTCAGAGAAAAATGGCTTGTGTCAGGTTTTGGAAGATCAAGAAGGCAAAGATGGCGGTATGACAAATTATATCAAGGCGAACGATAATGCGGAGTTTGATATAAGATGTGACTACTTTAGCTTTGAAAAGCCCTGCGTGCTGTTCAATGCAAGTGACGGATGCTTTGATTCCGGCAAATTTATATCACAGTTGGCGTTTGAGAAAACAATTCTTGAAGGAGCTATTTCTTCAGACGACACAGAGAAAATGAGTGAATATTTGACCTCGTTCTTTTTGGATTATGGACGCCACGATGATAGTAGTACAATTGCTATGAAGATATTTGGCTATGAATCGTTTGAAGATTTTAAGGCAGCTTGTCTCAACCGTATGAGTGTTTTGAATGCAGAATATTTTGATGGAATGAGTGATTTGCTTGATGTTGATTACATTTCCGCGTATGAAGAGTATGAGCGTACATTCCCAAGCAAATTGGCATCTTTAAAAGAAAAGTTTTCGTCTGAGCAGGGAGTTATAGATTATTGCTCTGATTACATTAAAGAAGGCAAGTATGCACCATATTTGGATAGAATTAATGCAATCAATAATAAGATTTCTTCTGAAAAGCAACGCATTGATGCAGCAGTTATAGCGATTTCTGACGTTATTGCGGCTAATTATATAAAGTTTAAAACATTTATTGATTCCAACTATACTTTAGTTGAAAAATTTAGTTTATCAAGAATCGATGGTGTGGAAAACAAATATCAAGCAACGGCAGATGACTATATATCTCGTATTCAAAGATACAAAACCGAGTTTGATGCCACTGTTACTACTTTAACGATGCTTTTGAATGATGTGGGAGAAATCGGCTTACCAACATCATTCGATGATTACGATGAAATTGCATTCCAGCTTATTGAAGATTGCGAGAAAAAAATGGATGAATTGTTCCATTTCTTTAACGGATTGCGTTCTAAAAAGCTCGATATCATAAGAAAATTGACTGAATTAAGACATGAATATATTATTAAAAACAAAAAGCTTGCCGATAAGAATCCAGAGGATATCAAAAAGCTTACCGAGATGGTTGTGAGTGGTAAAATTTCTGTTTTTGAAATGGATATTTTGGAAGACGAGAAAATGGAAATTGCAAACGAGCTTGAAATAATTAGCGAAGCCAACGCTACCATTGCCAAAATGGAAACTGAGGATAAAGAGGTTGTTTTTAACGAGTCAAGGAACTCTTATTGGGAGAGACATAACAAAGACGTTATTCTTGCTGTCATAGACAACCCGAAATATGCAATTGATGACACTCTGGTTAATGAAGCTAAAACTATTATTAACGATTTCAAAGAGAAGATTCAAAGTGTTAAAGAAAAATGTGAGATGCAAAAAGCACTTTTTGAAAAATATAATCTCACATATTGTATGTACATAGGAGGAATGACAGATGACGATACACGGATATGAAATAATAGGCGATTGGGAAAATAGTACCTGTGGTAAAATAGCAACTGCAACTAAAGGAGGCAAAAAATATTTTTTAAAGAAATATCAAACGCCTGTTGCTCCTATTAATAATGGAACTTTGGATGCAAAAACTTTTGCTCATAACAAAAAGCTTTTTGAAGATTTTGTAACTTTAAGAAAAACAGTAAATACTCGCATTCGACCTATTGCCGGTCCGGGTGGTAATATCGTTATTCCTTGTGACGAGTTTATTGATGGCAATAACTATGTAGAGGTATCTGAATTTGTAGAAGGTGCTATTCCTAAAAGAGAATTGGTTGGTATTCTTGCAAGTCTTTCTCTTGATACGAAGAAGCTTTTAATGAAAACAGCTGCCGGAGCTTTGTTAAGTGTACATAGCAAACACATTATTCACAGCGATTTGAAGCTTGAAAATTTGCTTCTTGTAAGAAATTCTGCGGGTAACTACGTTGCAAAAATGCTTGACTTTGATAGCAGCTATCCCGCTGACAATAAGCCCGATGAGATTATTGGAACAATAGACTATTATTCTCCTGAATTGGGTAGATACGTTGATTCAGAGGACGAAGCAGAGGAAATGAAGAAGCATATTACCGAGAAGACAGATATTTTCTCGCTTGGTTTGATCTATCATTTCTATTTTGTAGGAGCATTCCCTGAACCCGTCTCCTTGACAGAGAAGCTGCAGAAGCGTAAAGATAAGGGTAAGGTAATTTATCCTTGGGTTGTTCTGAACAGCGGTTGTGAATTGCAGATTAGTCCTGAAATCACAAGTGTTAAGTACATTTCGCTTATCTCGGATATGCTTAGCATTGATCCTAACGATCGTCCCACTGCTTTAGAGGTTCTTAAGCGCCTGCAGGCACCGGAAACATCCGATGGAGACCCAATTCTTGAGGAACCGTTCCCGGAACACGGTATTGTATTAAATAAATCTGCAATTAATGCAGCGCAAATTGCAAAGCTTGAAAAAACAATATCCGGATCTCAAAATAAGTATAAAATTTTGTTTAAAAATGGTAAAAAGCAGATTCTTTCAAAGGAGGAAATGCTTTCTGCCGGATATGCAAAGGTTGCGGCACCCACCGGATTTGCGGCACCTTGGGAAGAACACAATATCGAGTTTGATATTGATAAACTCAAATCACGAGGCTTTGTATCCAGCGAAAACGAAACCCGAAGCGGAATAAAGGGATATAAGCTTTATCGTGCAGATGCACAGTCAACTTTCTTTAAGGTTGAAATGCTGATCGCAATGAAGTATGCTAAGAAAAAAGCAACTAGTGATCCTGTGGTTGATGTCGAGGATTCTGTTTCAGAATTTGCAGAACCTTGGCCTGAGCATAAAATCGAATTTGATACAGCTGCTATTATCACCAAAGGATACGTAGCTACTGTTCAGAAGACGATGAACGGAATTAACGGATATGAATTTATTCGTTCGAATGGTAATCGTCAGTTTATTCGTGTCGAGATGATTATCGTTCAAAAGATGGCTCGTAAAATCTAATTTAAATTGAGAGGTAATTGATAATGAGTTGGGTGTGTTCGAATTGTTCAAGTTCAAACGAGGAAGAAAGCACTTGTTGTGTTGTGTGTGGATATGATCGCCCAACAAAATCTCGTGTTAGAGAACGAGAGCCGGAGGTCATCGAAGGAAAAATTGTCTTTTCTGATTTTGCTGTTGTTATAGAATCTGTAAAGGGATTCTTTCGAACAATTATAAAAATTTTCATCAAAATTGGAAAAATAATTGGCAACATAATTAAAAGTATATCAAGCGAAAGAGCTCCGCGTGAATCTCGTGAACCGAAAGAGCGCGTTAAACTTTCACAAAGAAAGAAGACATCGCGTGAAAAGAAAGGGTTTGCAAAGCCTTGGCCTGAGCACAACATCAAGTTTGATGTTGACGTTATAAAGAGCAAGGGATTTGTTCGTTCGGAGAGAACAGAAATGAACGCTATAAAGGGATATACATTTTATAAAGCAGATGGCATGAGTCAATTTATTAAAGCTGATATGTTGGTTGTTTTACGAATGGCAATTAGACTTTAACAATTATATTCAGTGAAGGAGATTAGTATGTCTTGGGTTTGTCCAATATGTTCTACAAACAATGAAGAATCCGAAAGCAAGTGTATCGTTTGTGAATATGAGCGCGTTTCGGACAAAATTTGCACATTAACCAACAAGAGAGTGCAAAAATTACGCTTGACCGGTAACGTGGTGATTCCAAAAGAGTTTAATGTGATCGGTGAAGGTGCTTTTAAAGGGAGAACTGATATTTATTCTGTTACTTTGCACGATAAGGTGCGAAAGATTTCGAGAGAAGCTTTTAGCGGTTGCTGTAATTTAAAAAGCATCATATCTGAATGTGAGCTTGAAAGTATTGGAATGAAGGCTTTTGCTGAGTGTACGTCATTGCCTGTGTCTGCTAGAATTAGGGCTAAATATGTAGCAAATGATGCTTATTATATTGCTCCGAAACCGATTCGTACGTCGACATCGCAAGGAACATCCTCGGTTAAATCAGAAACAGTACCCCCTAAAACAGTACCATCTAAAACAGTACCACCTGATACCAAATCATATACAACCACACCACCTAAAGCAAAGTCAAATTGGCATAAGCGATTAGCACAAATACTTCTTTTGGGTGTTTGTTCGTTGTTGTTAGTTCCGATTGTTAATTTGTTTTCTTCTGCATTTCAAAGTGGTAAGGACTCGGTATTCAGCACGTTTATTGGTGTAGTTTTATTGTTGATTTTTATTTACGCCCTATGTTCAAGAAATAGTGATGAAAGTAGCAAAGCATTTTTTAAAGAATCCAAAATTATACCGGGAATTTTTGCTTTAATCATTTCGTACGTACTCTCGGTTGTTTGGGGTGATGATTTAATGTGGATAAATGTATGCATCACTTCAACACTATTACTGGGTGAATTGATTTTTTTAGGAAAGACAATATACAGAAATAATAATAGATTTATTCCTATTTTGATTTATTTAATAATTGCTAACAGTATTTTATTGTGGCGAATCATATTAGTGTAGGAGGCTTATATGGGTTGGGTTTGTCCAATTTGTTCCTCAAACAACAAGAACGGTGATCGAGCTTGTATGGTTTGCGGTGAGACTTGTCCCGGGATTGAGCTGGGTTTTGATATACAATCACAAATGAATAATGCAAGCGGCAATTTTTCTTCATTACTTAATGCATATAAGACGGTGAATTTAGAAGACATTTTCAATAATGCTTTGAATATGATTAAATCTAATCCACGTGTAGGCTTTGAAAAAATGCTTGAATGTGCAAAACGAGGATATCCCCCCGCCCAAAACGAAGTTGGAGACTGTTATTATTATGGTATAGGGGTTTCACAAGATTTTTCACAAGCATTGCTGTGGTTTGAAAAAGCAGCACAACACGATGTTCGCCAAGCACAATATAATTTGGGATTTTGCTATTTCTACGGAAAGGGTACATATAAAAATCAAACAACTGCCGTTTTGTGGTATAAAAAAGCTGCCGAGGGTGGACACTCTGAGGCGCAAAACGAACTGGGAGATTGTTATTATTTTGGAACAGGCATAGAAAAAAATAATGAAAAAGCATTTTTCTGGTATGGAAAATCTGCAGAACAAGGAAATGCTACCGGTGAATTTAATATGGGCTTTTGCTATCTCATAGGCATTGGTGTTGCAGTTGATCAAGAAAAAGCATTTGAGTATTTCACAAAATCCGCAGCACAAGGAAGCTTGGACGCTGAAAATGCCATTGCTGAGTGCTATTATAATGGTTATGGCGTTAGCCAAAACGTTAAAAAGGCCATTGAACATTATACTATTGCTGCTAATGGTGGTTTATCAAAAGCACAATATAGTTTGGGATTTTGCTATGAGAAGGGTCACGGATTTTTTCCTAGTAAGAGAAAAGCTATAGAATGGTATACAAAGGCAGCCGAGCAAGGTCATGAGGAAGCAATAAAAGCGTTGGAAAGATTGAAATAACAATAAAAACAACTTTTGGTTGATGTGGCGGATTGTCCGAGGTTGATCTTTTAATAGAGTTGCAACCTTTTTTGAGTTGCTTTAATTGATTTATCTAACTTAGTTTAATGAAATAATAGAAAGGACTTCATTATGAATATAATTTGCAAATTGTTTGAGCGAATGGATGCTGATAATATTGCAAAATCGCTTGGAAACATGATGATTTCCGGTGTAGAAAACGTGGGGCGTATTACAGCCTATAGAGACCTTATTATACATCAACTGAATAAAAACAGAACGTTGCTTATTTTTCAGGATGCGGTCACTTCAGAGAAGTATTCTCAAACGAAATCGCTGATCACTCCGTTTGAAAAAAGAATATATGATATTAGCTTATCCTCTTCGGATAACCAGATTGATATTTTAACAGCATTTAATACTCCTGAGGACAAGGCGACGTTTATTGTCACGCTTTTTGGTTATGTGGCAGATATTAGTGAAACCTTACGTAACAAGGCATATCGGTTTTACTATTATGCAATTGATACGTTTGACAAATTAAGCAAACCATACACTTTAAAGGAGCTTGCAAAAATCGATCTTGACTATGTTATTGATGCAGTCAATAGGTCTTCTTTAGATGACTTTGAGAAAAACAGAAGATTAAGATTTTTGAGCGATGCTACGACATACTCCGATTTTTTGGATTTTGAGTCATATATGATTCAGCTGGAAAGCTCAGGTGTATGTAGAGTATTATCCGGTGACAAAAGCTGCGATGAGGTTTTCACAAAGGGTAATGTATCTATAATAAGTGGTTATGCGAGCGAGGATAAAAAGAAAAGGGAACTTTTGCTTAACGCTGTTATGTATGCAGTGAATTTTTGTGCAGAACGTTCTGCGAGTAAACACCCGATGTCCATTGTTTTGAACAATATGGATTTTATGCAAGATGAAGTGGCAAAAGCTCTTATGGAATATAACTTTGATATTGATTGCGCTGTTTATATTTTGATGGAGGATATTTCGAAATATATAGAAAAGAATGGTAACGAATTGCTTGAAAAGACAAAATCATTCTTGGTATTCACACAGGGATCGGAGAATAATGCATTGTTTTGGTCGGCCTTCTTTGGTAGCAGAGATGTTCAAGAAAGAAGCTTCTCCTATACCAGACGTAAGGGCTGGAATCCTTTTTCAAGGTCTTTGAATAGCGGTGGCGTTGTAGCTACACCCCAAAAGTACAATTCAACTACTGTAAGCTTTCAAAAGGTAAATAAACCCATTTATCGTCCGGAAATATTCCGTGAGCTTCGTCCTGAAGAGGTTATGTGCTATTTAAGAGAACCCCTCCTTCGTAGAAAATCGCGGATATGAGAAGAGGTGTTAATTTTGTATATAATAAGTCTTTTTAAAAAAATATTTAGAGTATCAAATATAGGAACTATAATATTCTTCTTATTGAATGCGTATATGGTTATCGGAATATTCGCTTCATTTAGCTCCGCGTCATTGAGTGCTATTATTACGATATATTTATTTTCAGCTTTTTTTGCACTTTCCCCTATTGGAGAGTGGATTTTAGGACTTATGTCGGGCGCACGTAAAATGAGAAGACTTGATATGAGAAATCGTATGCTTCCAATAATTACACGTGTACACAACAAAGCTTTAGCTAAAACACCGGATATGACTCGAATAATAAATCTCAAGGTAATGTATGATCCCAATCCTAACGCATTTGCTCTTGGAAGGCATACGATTTGTGTGACTGAAGGCTTGTTTGATTTACCTGATGAGATGATTGAGGGAATTTTAGCTCACGAAATGGGGCATTTGGCTTGTCATCACACTGATATTCAATTGTTGATTGGTGGCGGTAACTTTATTATTACTTTTGTGCTTATGGTAGTAAAATTGATATCAGGAATAATTACTGCTATTGGAACTGTATTAAGCTTTAGTCGAGATGAAGGTAAAAGAGGCTGTGGTTGTGCATTTACTATAGTGGGTGTTATTTGTTCTGCGATGGTTTGGTTATGGACAAAGTTTTGTATGCTCTTTTTGATGTGGTCCTCGAGAGCCAATGAGTATGTTGCAGACAAATATGCGATGGAAATCGGATATGGCTATGAGTTAGCTGCTGCACTTGATTCTATTGGTACAGGAATGCCTCAAAATTCATTGATGAAGGCATTATATGCTTCTCATCCTGAAACACACGATAGAATTGGAAAATTACAGGAGTTGGGAGTTCCATACTCCAGATATTAAGTGAGGATATTAATGAGTAGGGAAACCGAATTACTCAAAGCGTTGCAACGTTTTGAAACAAAAATAATGATTGATGCAATTGGAGCTAATACCAATATTCTAAATAATGTGATTGCTCAAAATATAAAGATTGTATATTATTTGGCCGAAATTTCTGCTTCTATGACATATTCGGGAGGGCCTAAAATACTTTTTAAGGTTAAATACCAAAACGAAGATGTTTCACAAAATGATATTTATGTTGTATCACGTGCAGAAGAAGTACATAGTATTTTGTGTCAGTATATAGGAAACTATAAAACTCGTTTGATTTTGTTTGCCAAACCCGGTGTTGATATTGATTCTGAATATCAGAAGTTCTCAATAGTTAGTGCTCCTTTTTATTCTAACTATGTGGGTGCAAGTATTGCAAAAGGACAATGTTCAGCTACACCGATTCCGTTTTATGATTTTTATTTTGATTATAGAATTGGAAAAGTAAAATTGGCTATGATGGAAAACGAGACAAATGCTGAAATTTCAAGGATTGCAAAGCAGATTTTTTTGCCGGGAATGAGTGATGAAACGAAAGCTTTTTTGGCGCATAATTATTTGGCTCATACAATTGACTATACTTTGAAAGAAGATGCTTCGAGCTTGGAAAAGAGTTATATGCAAAGTGCATATGGTGCATTGATAAAGAAAAAGTGTGTGTGCCAAGGCTATGCAGAAGCATTTAAGCGATTGATGGACTATGCGGGAATTCCTTGTGATATTGTTTGTGGACAGACGAAAGGCTCCACCACATATCACGCTTGGAATATACTTAAGCTGAACGATGATCACGACAATTATCATATTGATGTAACGTGGGATTCTGCAGGTGAAAGGGTATCGTATACTTATTTTGGTTTAAAGGACTCAGATTTTGTTGGTGAACGCACTTGGAACAAAGAGTTTAATGTTAGGTGTAATTCAAGCAGAAATTTGTTGTTAGAGGCGCGTCGAGGTATTATGCGTTTTAAATCGCAATTAATTTCTAATGGAGTTAGTGTGCAAATTTTAGGGTATTGATTTTGTTGATTGAGAGGGAATATGTCTGAACCGGACAACAATTCTTTTAAAATAACAAAAATATTTGCTGTTAACTAAGTGCGGTATTATAAATGGAATAGTGCCCAAACAGAACGTTTCGCTGTAGATCATGCGACTCGTCTGACTAATATTGAGAAATAAGAATAGAATAACTAATAAAGGGGTATAAAAATGGCAGAAAGTAAATTTTTGAAGGCATATTGCGAGAAGACAAATCAATATTTTGGTTTGGAAATTAAAAAATTCGGCTCTGCGTGGAAGGTTGTTAATATGATTCAACTTTCAAGTGATGAAGCTAAAATTATTTCGTCGGAAATAGAGCAGAGCTTTTTCGAAACAAATGCAAATCTTATAGCTTGTTCTAGATGTGGTAATCGCAAGGTTGGTGGTTGTAGTTGCGCTAAGAAGAAGCATCAGTGCGCACGCAATATGAAATATCAATTCGATTGTATTTATTGTGATGCACTTAAAATAGACTATTCATTACCTACTGCATCTGAGGTTGGAAGCAGAGCGGGAGGTACTGTAACCTTATCCCAGGGTCAAGAGGTTAAGATTAGGTATGCTGACGATAGACCTTTGACCAAGATTATGGTTGGTGTTGGCTGGGATCCTGATCCGGGTGAACATAATATGGACGTTGATTCTTCTGTTGTTGTTATGTCTCCTAATAATTGTGAGCACGATCTCGTGCATTTTAGCAACAAAGAGCATTCGTCCGGTTGTGTAATCCACCACGGTGATAACTTGACCGGTGAGGGTGGAATTCAGGATGGCGATGACGAAAACATTTCGGTTTATTTGAATAAAGTTCCCCGTCAGAGAGATAAGTTAGTGTTTGTTCTGAACATTTACAATTGTGATGACCGTGGACAGACTCTTGATAAGGTTAAAAATCTTTACATCAAATTGTATGATCCCGACTCTAAGAAAACTTTGATTCAATATCGCGTAAACGGTAATATGGGTAGAGATACTGCAATTGTTATCGGTATGGCATATAAGAAAAACGAATCGTGGAATTTCAAGGCGATTGGTAGAAGTCTTAGAGTATCAGATGTTAGGGCTTTGGCTAGTCGATGTGCTGATTATATTTAAAAAAATTTAATTTTGCAGTGGATAATAGTGCCTTATGAGATATTTTGTTTCTGATATTCATGGTGAATATGAATTGTTCAGAAAGCTACTCGTGAAAATTAATTTTTCAAATCAAGACGAGATGTATATTTGCGGTGATATTATCGATAAAGGCGATAGCTCGATAAAACTTGCAAAGTATATCTCGTCTTTTTCTAATATTCATTGTATTATTGGAAATCACGAGTTAGCTTTTTTGAAATATTATCATTCTATTTTAGAAACATCGCCATCAGATTTTGAAGAAGTGTTAAAAAAATTACAAGCTTATTTTTCTGATGACGAGTGTCTTCTTGATTGGGATTTGGTTGATTGGTTTGATGCTTTACCCGCCTACATAGAAAGTGACGATTTTATTTGTGTACACGCGGGCATACCTCTTGATGAGCATCAGCGGCTGCTTTCACTTTCTGAAGTGAGTGTGGAGGAATTAGTCCACGATCGCAGATTTAAAGATCCCAATGTAGCTCACAATAGTCCACAATGCGTGTTTTTTGGTCATACTCCAACTGATTCTATTTGTGGTAAGAGCAAAGTGCTGGGCTATAGGAGAAATAGTAAAATACCACCCAAAACGATAAAGGATTATTATAAAATACATTTGGACACGGGGGCTTGGAGTAACGGTGTTCTCGGATGTATTTGTATTGATACGTTAAAGGTTTATTATGTCAAAAAATAAAAGAGATTGTGTTAAAGTTTAAAGGAAGAATGACTATGATTTTAAATGAAGAACAAATGAAAGCAATCGGCTGTTTGGTTGGAGGAGCCGCGGGTGATGCTCTTGGCTATGCTGTTGAGTTTGACGAAGACTTTAGAATATTTGAAAAATATGGTGAGAATGGTATTACCGCTTATCATTTGTTTAATGGAATAGCATTAATTTCGGATGACACACAAATGACTTTGTTTACGGCAGAAGGACTGTTAACTGCTCAAAATCACTCAATCGTTATTGAATCCATTTATAATGCCTATTTGAATTGGTATAAGACGCAAATGTTGAAAACGCCTATAGCCGACGACGGTTTATTAAGCATCCCTTGTATCTATGATTCTCGCGCTCCAGGCAATACTTGCTTGAGTGCATTGAAAAGTAGAGCGTGCGGAACAATCGAAAACCCTATAAATTCGAGTAAAGGATGCGGAGGTATAATGCGTGTTGCTCCGATTGCGATCTATTGTTATAACAGAAAAATAGCGTGTGTTGAAGCTGATATGTTGGCAGCAAGAGCTTCAGCAATCACTCACGGGCACGAGCTTGGATATATCCCATCGTCTTTCTTTGTACACATTTTGTATCGCATTTTTGAGGGATTTTGTCTTTTGGATGCAGTTGAGGATGCAATAAAAGTTGTCCCCAGTTTGTTCAAGCAAAGTGAACACATATCAGAAGTTCTTGACCTTTTGCAAAAAGCAATTGACCTATCGAAGCAAGACATTGATGATCTTGATGCCATACGAGAACTTGGAGCGGGCTGGGTAGCCGAGGAAACTTTAGCTATTGCTGTTTATTGTTGCTTGAAGTATAAAAATGATTTTGAAAAAGTTGTAGTTGCCGCCGTCAATCACAGTGGAGATAGCGATTCAACCGGAGCGGTAGCGGGGAATATTATCGGGGCATATTTAGGTGTGAAAAATATTCCTGAAAAATTTCTTAACAATTTGGAGCTGATTGAAACAATAGTGGATTTTTCAAAGAGATTGTCTACAAATGATTAGCTTTGAAGACTAATAAAGCATTTGTGGGAGAGGCGTCTTTAAGATGTAAGTGATAAGGGGTAATTATGAAACGAAAAGAAGAGTATGAACTTATTGAAAGAGTAAATTTGTGTAAGAGATATCGCCAAGAGGGAGAAATGTCTAAGGGTACTACGAGTGCTTTAAAATGGTATAAGCGTGGTATTGCTATGGCTACCAAAAGCGATAGATTTGACCATAAAAACTACGAATACTATTATGATATGCAAAAGCACTACGAGCCCTATGAACGAAAGGGTAAGAGGTGTTTTGAGAGAGCAGCGAGGTGCTTTAAGCGTTCTGCCGAGCTTGGAAATGAGCTTGCAATGATGAACTATGCACTTTATTTGTTCGCATTTAAGAAAAATTATCAAGAAGCTATGAACTGGTTTGTTGCTGCCTCGAATGCAGGTCTTGCAGCTGCCGACTATGAACTATATATTTTCTATAAAAACGGTTATTGCGGAGTTGAAAAGGACGAAGAAAAGGCGCAGCAGTTTTATCAAAGATATAAGACCCGTTGCGAAGAAAGTGAACGTCAATTGATGTTGGCGTGGGGCATTGATGAAAATGATAAGGTGATTGGAGCGACTTATATGTTTGTTTGGTTTTCAGGAGGTTCTGTGCCTTCAATTTATGATACTCCGAGAGCCATACCGTCAAATGGAGATTTGAACCATACGAGGATTAATGATGAAAATTAAAGATATTATAATTGTAATACTTATAATTGCTATTTGTATATTACTTGTTAAAAATATTAACTATAAAACCGCAGAAAAGGAAGCAAGTAACAACACTAATGAGGTTTTGACCGATGATAATAACGAAGAGATTGAAAAGATAAAATATATTTATCAAACTAAATACGTTGATTTTGATTTTGTATCCGTTGAAGAAAAATCCGAATGGAAGGATGCTTTGGTATCCTTACTGAATAATCAAAAGATAGCAATTTATGATGAGGGTAAAGGGATTAAATGGTATTCCTATCTATATCCGGATCGCCCTTGCATAGAGAACGGATATCAGCTTGCATTGTTTGATATAAATACAGATGGAATTCCGGAATTGTTGGTTAATGTCGGTGGCGGTTCAGCGGGTAACGCGTTTTATTATGTATATGATATCTTAAGTGGAAAAGAAATTGGTACGTTGGATGGAGGTCATAGCAATTCGTGGTGCATATATTTTAATCAGTTGACAGGCATGTACGAGGCGATTGGTCAATTTGAATGGCGAAGCGGTTGGATGGGAAAAATTCGTTTGGTTCATAAGGCGACAATTACCCATACAATGGGTGGAAATGATAAATATTTACACGAGACGAGTTTGATGTACGCCTATTATGATATTAATGCCGTAGAAATTCCCTTAACTAAGGAAGAAATTGAAAATGGTATTTACTCATCTTGGGAAGAAGTATATACCGGTGTTCAATTCAGAGTGAATGGTGACAGCGCATCCATAGAGGAGTATTTCGAAGCACAAGATAACTTTATAGAAAATTATATACGCATAGTGGAAACCGGTATTCAATTAATTGATTGGAACGATGTTACAAATAATGACGATGACGTTGCAACCAAGGCCGAAAAAATGGCTATAGCTTTGATATCTTCTGAACAGCAGTTTGTAAAATCTATGAGTATAGAAAGGAGTGCTGAATGATACTATTCGCATCAGACCTTCATTTAGGGCATAAGAATATAGTTGATTTGTGTAACCGACCATTTAAGGATGTCGATGAAATGGACGCAAAGCTAATAGAAAATTGGAATTGCAAGGTCAAGAAAAACGACGTTGTTTATTTAATAGGTGATGTGGTTTGGGATAAAAAGAAGGTTGCATATTATATGGAGCAGCTTTCCGGAAGGAAAATTCTTATTGCAGGAAATCACGATTCTACTTGGGCAAAAAGAGAAGAGTGTCAAAAGTATTTTGAAGAGATTGTTCCATATTTAGAGGTGCATCTTAACGGGCATCCAATTACGATGTGCCACTATCCTATGCTTGAATGGAGATCGAGTAGGGAAGTATCAAAGCGCAAGCTCGGATATCTGATACACGGTCATATTCATAACAGAGTTGCTGAAGAATATAGACAGTTGTTTTTGCAGTTTAATGCTTTGAATGCCGGGGTTGATATAAACGGATTTGCACCGGTTACATTTGATGAATTGATAGAAAACAATATGAATTTTAAACTTCAAGCCCTTGATAACCAAGAAGATAAAAACTTACTTTTGGAAGCATATAACCGACAATAAAAAAGCATACCATTCGAATTGAGTGGTATGCTTTTTCTTTATTCTTTTTCAAAATAATGCTGTGTTAGTGATTCTTTAATAACCTCTGCAATCATTCTCATACCGTCTTCATCAGGATGAAGACCATCTAATGTATTCATATAATAATAGTCATTGTTTAAACGGCTGTGAAATAAATCAGCAACGAAGAAATTTTCACCTGCGTGCTTTACAGCAGCATCGATAGCAGTGTTGAATAATTCAGTTCTTTTTTTCATTACTATATCCCTATCAGGAAGATTGACACAGCACACAAACGCGCGAGGATACTTTTTCTTAATAGTCATTAGTGTTCGTTCGTAATCAACGGAGAAAACAGAGACGTCTACACATCGTCCTAAATCATTCATCCCCATAAAAACTATAATGAGATCAGGGGTGCTTCCGTCATCGCGAGCAAGATTATTTGCACGGTTTACTCCAGAGTTTGGATTATCTAATCCACTTAAATTTCCACCTGACCAGGAATTGTTCACACACAGCGTTAAATCAAATGCCTCCATTACAAGCTTCCAATATGTTTTTTCAATTGGCAGGGGCTCTTGATAATAATAGGGATTGTATATGAGTGTAGAATTTGCAGAAGCATCATTGGAGACGCCTTTGTATGTTGATACACTATCTCCAAGTATTGAGAGCATTTTTGTTTTTAACACTGATTATAAATCCTTTCGATACAAGTAATAAATGTATTAAAACTTTACAGAATAAATTATATATCCGGCTGAGAACAAAACATCTCTTGAGAAGAATTGTTCATTTAAATCGTCATAATGCTTTTCGCAAAACTCCACAACCTCTTTGGCAATTTTCGATTCCGGATTTTCTCTTAACATACGAGAAAAATCGTTTGGGATAAAGCTGAACCAAGATTCGAAGAGAGCTTTTTTGTCTTTTCGTGACATATTTGAAGTGTTTATGCCATAATGTTCAAGCACAATTTCGCGGGGCTCCATTTTTCTCACATAAGAGTAAACTTGTCTGCCTGTGTATCGGTAACCGCTGTATATATTGTGTATATAGAATGACTGGAATTTGGCGAACAATCCGTTTTTGTCAGGGTAGGCAAATACAGCGCCATCATCCACATCTCTAACAATCATTACAGCATCATCATTCAAGCAATTTTGAATTGCCTGAAGAACCTTAAAGGGCTTTTTCAAGTCCATAATCGCCATACTTAAACATACAAGATCGATCCCGTCAACGCCTGCGATCTCTAAACATTTTTCAAGCTGTGTATCAAAATCATCTGCCTCAAATTGAACTTGAAAGAAATCAATATTGCCGTTATCTCCTGCAGTATCCTTTTTAGAATTGCCTCTTATTGCAATATCTTCGTTATAAGTAAGTGCTATAACATTTGTTATTTCCGGATATGACAAACGAGCAAATGAACCGGTAGTACTCAAAACGTTAACGTCAAGGCAGACAACGTTTGATTTTCCTTCTAAAAGTTTTTCAACTATTGGTTTTTCATAGCTTGCAAGCAAAGCATCTTCGGTACGCAATCGATGTTTTTCTTGTTCATCCTCGTCATAATAGTAACGCACGTCATCGTGTCGTTCATTTATATTTATTTTACTTTCGTCGAGTTTTATATCACGAAGCATTGATACAATTTTTTTGATTGTTGCATCAAAATACTCGTGACTGGACTTCACTCCATTAAAGAACGGAAGGATTTGTAAAGAAGGAGGCAGATCGTCAGGAAACTCAAATCCAACCATCATTACGGGTATAATATTCTTCTTTTGTTTTATTGCATATTCTATTTCAAGTCTTAACCAATCGTTTTCTTCTTTGCAGCGATTCAATGAATTGGGGGGCAAGATTAAAAGAAAGTTTTTGCATTTATCGATTTCTTGATAAAGTTTTTCATTAAATTGTCCGGATCTGAGTTCTTCCAAATCCAAAAATATCGAAAGACCTGTGTTACGAAGGCACTCATAAACCAAGCGCGCCATCGCGTAACCGCCCTCGCGTCTATAGCTAATAAAAATATCCATATATAGCTCCTGTTTTTTTATTTTTGATAATACATTTTATAGCAAGGAATTCCGTGCACACCGGGATATTCAAAAGCAATTTTATATCCCATTCTTTGATATAATCTTAAAGAAACGGTGTTAGCAACAACGCATTCAAGTGTGCAAAAGCTTTTTGGCTCTATTATAGAGCTCATCATTGCTGCGGCAATGCCTCTTTTGCGATAATTTTCGTCAACAGCAACGTTTGCAATATAATATCCGTCTTCGCTCATACCCATTTTGGCATAGTATGCATCAAAGACAAAATCGGTTCTTTCGTCAATTTTTACTCCTGCAAGTTTGAAGGCCTGTTTAATATGGCTTATCTCCTCAACAAATGGGGTCTGCTTGGATACTATTACGCCTGCTACAAAACCGTCATGAGTTACTGCAACGGTTATGTTTTCTCTATTATAGAGCGTAGGCAAATCGATCATTTGACGAATAACCTTAATTCCATCATCTATACTATCGAACCAATTGGGATAAACGTAGGGGTCGGTTAAATAAATCAATTTAGCTACTTGATTAATATCATCGCCATCTTGAAGCTTGCGAACGGTAATCTCTTGGGACACATTCGGATTGATACCTATTTCTCGAGTCATATATTCATAAAACGAGCGGTATTCATCTTTTTCCATAATTCGAGGATAAGTTAAGACTTTGAGTTCAAGATCTTCATCTCCAAGATGGTATTTAGCTTGAATATGGTGATAAGGATTCATAAAAAATCCATTACGTTTGTAAAAAGCATATCTTCGTTGCGTAATATTGTCAACGGGTGGCTCGATTTCCAATAAAATAATTTTATTTTTCTCTTTTAGTAAATCCAAAGCTTCTTTGCCATACCCTTTGCCTCTTAATTCGGGCAAGGTAGTAAAGTGCTCTAAAAAAACGAAATTTTCCGTTTCCCAATAGAGCATAACACCAATGAAGCTATCATTTTTCATAATAAGATCGAAATGATAGTCCTCTTTTTTTAGAACACGTTGTTGTTCTAAGTCGTCTCGTCTTTCTTCTACGGGAAAAGAGGATTGATATAACTTGAAAGTTTGCTCAAATAAATGAGCATTTGATGTTGAAAGTCGTTCTAATCTCATATATGCCTCGATGCTTAAATTTGTTTATTTATATAATTGTATCATAAATAATAATAATTTTCAACAAATAATGATAAAAAATCCAAAGAATTTCGCAAACAATTTGAATAATTGCTCAATTTAGAATTTCTAAAAAAATATTCCCGCAAATCGTGTGATTTGCGGGAATTATGATTTTTATCAGTTATTGTTAATTATAGTTGTGAAGTACGAAATGTTTATTTCTCTTCTCCAAAAAGGTAACCTGCGTAGTTGCTTGATGTACCTGAGTTTGAGGTCGCTTCAACACCACCTGCCATTACTGTTCCAGTGTTTGTACAGTTGGTGAAAGTCGCCACTGGAAATTTTTCGCCCGCAATACCGCCTGCGCGTACTAAGGTTGCCGTTACATCACCGTGGTTTTCGCAATTTATAAATTGTGTGTTTTTATAACCGCCGCCAAGGATACCTCCAACGAGCTCGCGAGCTGTGATCGTTCCGTAGTTTTTACAATTGGTTAATGTTACGTTATCTGATTCGATGTAGCCGATGATACCGCCAACTTGGTTGTTTCCTGCGGTGATATCAACATAAGAGGTAATATTCTCGATTTTTGCACCTGTTATAGCCATAGCTGCAAGAGAACCAACCTTACCTTTTTCTGTAGTGATTGAGCCGCGAAGTGTCAAATCGTGAACGTATCCTCCGATAGCTCCGAAAAGTCCTTTAGCCCAAGTGTCACCGGTATAATTTCCTACAAACGTAATGGTTTTTCCGTTTCCGTCAAAATTACCGTTAAAGCTATTTGCGTTTCCGTTTTGAACGCTTACCCAACCGGCTTCGGCAGAAGAGCTGATGGGTCTCCAATTTTCTGCACTAAGGTCTATGTCTGCTGTGAGTTTGAAATATGTATTTTTGTCTGTAAAGCTCTTTCCTTTGGTGTAGTTAGAAAGTGCCCACATATCATCTGCACTCTGAATAAGATAGGGATTTGCTTCAGTTCCTTCGCCCTCGAACATTGAGGAAAGGTCGGTGGGAGCTGCGGGATATTTTGATTTCGTTATTTCAAGGGGATTTGCTATAGCATTTGCAACGCTTTCTTTACAAATCTCTATTTCCTTTTCGGTCAATGGATAATTGAATCCACTATCTGTGGGCTTCCAAGTTAAATTAGACATATCTCTGCCTGTAAGTACGCTTACAAGATTCATAGCGGCAATATATCTGCCTGCATCGTAGCTTAAGTGGTTATGTTGGTCGCGGCTGAAGTTGTCGCCATAGCTGGAGGTTCTTGCGTTTTGAATTGCAGTGCCGTTAGGAATGATGGCAACGAAATTCTTATTCAAAACAAAATTTTTTATACAGGATACAATTCCGTTGTACATAGTCATTTGGTCAAAATTATATTTTGAGAAATGAGCTGCTGTTGTGCCTTGCTGATATGCCCAAGTCTGATGCCATACAAATTTTACGTCAGGGTTAGCATTGGGGTTGTTTTCTTCGTCGGTAGCAATATCATAAACGTAGTCCATTAAATTTTGAAGATTGCTGAACGAACTTGGATCGCCACTGGCGGAACTTCCTTGTTGGAACGTGATGAAGTCCCAATCTGCATATTTTATGGCTTGCTCCATAGTCCAGTTGGTGTAAGAGCTTCCGTCGAACCAACCTTCGCGCTCGAGACCAAAGCGGTAAGCAGGAGCGTTTGATTGCGCGTTTGCCCAGTGAGTGTTAAGAACACATCCGCCAATGTAAATATCTGCTACAAGAATATTTTCCTCAGGAATTCCAATGCTTTTTGCTATCTCATGAGCATAGTTGATTGTATCATCTGCAAATGAGTTTCCTATCATAAGAACTTTGAGTTTATTGGCTGGATTCACTTTTACTTCGTAGGATTGTGCAAGATTTGTGCCGATGATTTTAACCGTAGCTGTATATGTTCCTGCTCTCATAGAATTGTATTCACCCTTTGAAACCGTATAGTCTTCTTTGGTCAACATTCGTTCGGTACCGTCCGTCAAAATAACACTTACTACCAAATCATCAGAGTTGAACTCTTCTGTAAAATCAAAGCTTGTTTTTGCTCCAATCAACTTGATTTCCATAATTTCTGCGCTATTGGTGATTGGAGGAGCTTTTGTTGTGGTTGTTACATCGGGAACGTCTTTGCATGCCGCAAATATAAGAACGATTGCAACAAGCAACAAAATAATTGTGATTGCTTTTTTCATAAATTTTAACCTTTCCGCAAGAGCAAAATCCAACGCACTTGCCTTTTTTATTTTAGATGGCGATCTGCCATTTTTTACAAATTTATTTTACTATTTTGCTTTTTGCGAGTTCTTCGCGTTTATATTGCATAGGGGTTTTGCCTATGATTTTTTTGAAGCTTTTTGACATATATTTTACGTCAGAAAAGCCGAGCTGCTGCGATATTTGAGAGAGGGAATAGTCCGTGGTTACAAGCATTGAGGCAACCTGTACAATTTTTTGGTTGGCACAATAGGCAAGCGGTGTTATTCCGTATTCCTTTTTAAACGCTCTTTCGATATGTGATTTACTTATATAAAGATTGTTGCTTATATCCTCCAATGTGATCTTTTCATAGATATGGACGTCTATATAGTTTCGGATCATCTCGGGGATTTTTCGGGTGTTCGATAGCGTTTGATAAGGAGAGGGAAATGCTAATTGGAAAATTTCCAAAACGCAAATGGCAAGTCTATCATAGTTGATGGGGTCATCTTGATTCAAAAGGTTGATAACGTGCATCATATAGTTATGCATATTACATTTTTTTATATACACGCTATCGTTGAGTAGATGATTGGAAACGAGAAAATCAACGAATTTCCCTTTTAAAACAATGAAAATTTTTTCGTAAGGGTCGTCGGGGTCAGAGTAATAAATATGGTAGCGAAGCTTATTTAAAAAGTAAAAATCGCCTTCTGTTACCGTATATTTTTTCTCGGGGGTTTCGATATATCCCGTTCCCTTGACAACGTATTCGAAAACGTAACAGTCATAAGGGAATTCCTTTGAGATATTGTGCATTATTCTGTAATTGGGATTGGGATAGGTGATTCCTGCCATGATCGGTTCAAGATAATCGTTGGTGGGAATATTGTCGGTTACAATCTTTTCTCCCCAGGCACTAATGTACATATTTTACCCCTTTCATCATTTCTTGGGAACATTCTAACACATTTTTTTATCTTTGTCAATGCGTCTAAAAACCAAATTTTGTTGAAGATGTACAAAAAGAGAGGTGAATATTATACAAATTAGAGAAAATAGGGTAAAAATGAGAATATTTTACACCCAAGTGAGCAATTGAAAAGGTTTTTTCGTTCCTTATTATATGATAAAATGTATATGACAAATACTGTGTTGTACTCACGGTCAAAAAAATAATAAAAAAGGAGAATTGATAATCAGAGGTACAACTGATTATCGAGTAGTTATTATGAAAAAAATAATTACCGCTGTATCATTAGTTCTTTTGGCTTGCATGTTGTGCTTGGTTGTAACCGGCTGCAATGAAACACCCGAAGAAACTAAACCCCAAAGCGTAATCGCGTCATTGACTGCGACAGAAAAATCAACAACTCTCAAAATTGGCGAATCAATTTTGTTGACAAACTTTTATGAAATTAAGGGCACATCAACATTGAGTGCAGCTCAGAGAGCTTGTACATACGAATCAAGCAATCCTGACATTGTTAAAATCAATGCTAAAAGAGCAGAAGCAGTAGCTTCCGGCACTGCAACTATTACAGTTACATCAAAGGTTGACCCCACAAAGTCCTGCACATTTGACGTTGTTGTATCAAAGGTATTTATTGACAGAGAAATGTCTATGATTCCTTCTGAAGATGATTTCTCAAATGAATGGGACGATGCAACAGGAACAGGTTCCTTCAGAACAAGCTCCGGTGTTACAAACTTCTATTATGTTGCTGACATTTATTCTACTCAGTGGTACGTTGAAACAGAAATTACGCTTCACGCTGTTAACTGGGATGACAGATGGCCTAAGATTGGTATCGTTGCTCAGAACAAGAATGAAGCGGGTGTTGAAACAATGGTAGCATTCTTCTTGAACGCTTCTATCGGTTTGGGCGACTATACTGATGAAAACGGAAACTTTGTAAGAGGCGAAGATAACAACTATTGGAACGAATTTGGTGTTGCTGAAGTAGCTCCCGGTGGACACTGGGCTTGGGAAGCAGGCATCACAAACTCTTTGGCTAGACATCACGACTACGCTTGGAATACAGGCGACAATAAAATCACATTCGACACAAAGTTTAAGCTCGGTGTTGCTCGTGATGGCGCAAACTTCCACGTTTATGTAAATGACAACTATATGGGTTCATTCCAGCTTAGCGCAGAATTGGAAGTTCTTTACGAGAACGGACAGCCTGTTGCAAGCAACGTTGCATTCTACCACTTCAGCTGCGACGCAACATTCTCTAACTACCTTGCAACTCAGGATTCTGCAGAGGTTGCAAAGAAGATTCCTGCAGAGCCTGTTTACACAGAATTTTTGGAAGACTAATTTAAGTGAGAATTTTTGACTCCAATATAGAACTTTTAAAAAGATCATCTCCCGCGAAATTAAGCAAACGTTTCGTTTGCTGGGCGATAGATTTTGTATTGGTGGCTTTGATTGCCGGTGTTGTTTTCTCGGGATTATTTCAAATCACGCAAAACACATCGGCATACAATGCCGCAAAAGGTACTGTTAGTGATGAAATCGCTTACTATGAGCAATTAACAAAAGAAACTCATATTGTTGAGTACATTGACGGCGCAAGGGTTACGAGCGACGTTATCGTGCTTAAAAATGTTTATAGGGCAATTTGCTTGTCCTATGAGGTTTTTGGTAATAATCAACAGCCCGATTTTACGTTTGATTCAACTCACGACGTAATGAAAAACGGTATTCACTCCGTAGAAAATGATAATATCGCATACTTTTACACTCAATACTTGAAAAACAACCCGAGTATTGACGTTGAAACGAGCGATGATTTGTTTGAAATATATAAAAAGGCATTTGGTGACGATGCGACGTTTATGTTCTCGTTTAACAGGGAACTGAGCGAAATGCCTGTTTTAAATACTCAGGTTGCTTACTATTTGTTCCACTATTTGTTCATTGATTCGTCGGACAGTATAGGACAGACGGGCGCGACATATTATCGTTCTTATCACAATGCATACGCAAATATGCTTGAAGAAGCGGAGATGCTTATTTTGAAGAGCGAGCCGTATTTTTCAACTCATTATAAAGACTACAAGGAAGCATATTGCTCTGAGGCAAGATATACCAATATAACGCTGTTGGTATCAATTTTTATTGCGTGCTTCGTTGTATTGATTGTGCCAAAATATTTGTTCAAGGACGAAAAAACCCTTGGATATAAATTGTTTGGCTTGGGTGTAATAAGAGTTGACGGAGAGGCAAATGCTTGGTACGTCCCGCTTATCAAAACCGTTATTTCGTGCTTCGGGTTTATTCCCGTTTCATTCATTTTGTATCTTTTCCCGCCATTTAACGGTGGATATGAGGCGATGTTTATGCCTGTAAGCACCGATTGTAACGTTTCGTTAGCAATGGTGATTTTAGCCGTTATAATTATCGGCGGAATAATAAATGCCTTTAGCTTATTTACTTTTAGAAGGCAGAATTTGATTAATTTGATTTTTAATGACGTTGTGGTCGACGTTCACTACATTGATGAGGGTGAACGCGACTAGTTGGTCATAAAATAGAAAGGGTATCTCTTATGAGAAAGAATGTATTAAAATTTTTGAGCTTATTGATGGTTCTTGCATTGATGAGCACTACGTTGGCACTTGTTATGGTTGGTTGTAATAAAAACAAGAATGACAACAAGAATGATCCAACCAACACAGATAGCATTGTGGATGACCTTCCCAGAGATGAAAACGGCAATTTTGACGTTAGTCTTCTTGAAAATGTTCAGCTCAATATGTGGAGCGTTATCGGTCAGCCCGACCAGGAAACTTTGTTGGCTTTGGTTAAGGAATTCAACAAGCAATTTGCTGGTATGATCGAAATCAAGGTTACAAGCGTTGGTCACTACGACTATTACAATGCTCTTGACAGCACATACGCAAACGATTACGGCAATTTCCCCGACGTTTGCTTTATGCACAATGAAAAGAATATCGAATATGCACTTAAGGGTTATTTTTATCCCCTTGATGAATTGATTGAAAAGACAGGTGTTGGCATTGATTTTGCTAATGCTTACGATAACATTGAAAAAACTACTATGTATGATGGCAAGCATTACGGTATCCCCGTTGATGCACACGGATATTTGACACAGATCAGACAGGACATCATCAAGAAGAACGGCCTCGGTTTTGACGGCAATACACGTTTTATTCCTCAGTCCTATGAAGAATATCAAACATTGCTTGAGGGCTTGAGAGCAAAAGCAAATTCCGGTGAATTGTGGGTTAGAAATATTAACCTTGACCAGGACCACTCTTGGTATCAGTTGAAGGATGGTAATGCTAAATTGGATGCAGCTGCTCAGGCAACTGTTAGCAATTTCTATCCTGCATTCTTCCATTCACAAGAAAGTGATAACTTGACAGCATTGTACGTAAACGGTGGCACACTTGCTGACGCAAATGACAATGTTACGTTTGCACAAAACGAAGGACTTACAAAATATGTTACCGACTTGGTAGAACGCTACAACGCAAGATTGTATGGTGATGCAGGTAATAAGGAAGCTGCTTTCCCCACAGGACAGGTTGTTATGTTCTCTGAAGGTCCTTGGATGGTTGCTAATACATACGATATTTGGTGGAACAACAAGCAGCTCTCAACTGCAGGCAAGCTCGGTGTTACTGAAGAGGATGCGGCAGATCCCGTATATACAAATCCTTATACAGTAGCTCGTCCTTACTATATGGCAGCTGAAGGCGCTCCTGCTGAAACTGCTTCTAAGTGGTACGGCAACGGACACGTTATTACAGTTACTAAGAAGGTAACAAGCTTGCAGAAGGCAGCGGCTGCGTTGATCTTTGCAGAGTGGCTCACTCAGGGTCAGAAGGACAGTGGCGACTACAATCTTACAGATTGGTGTAAGGCAGGTCACCTTCCTGCTTGGAAGAACGTTTATGAGTCAGACTCCTATAAGGCAGCTGCAGAAAAGAGCATTACGTTGACTGCAATGGGCGATCCCGCAGAAATTATCGCACTTGAAAGCTCAAAATATGCTACTACATTGATTGCAGGTCTCACTACTGCGGTGGGTGACGTTCAGGCACAGCTTTTGTCAGCAGATGGTTGCACAGTGGATAAAGCTATACAGACTCTTTTGGCAACAGCTCAATCAACACAGGAAGCAATTAATTTGTTAAAATTGGGAATTAAATAATTTTTAGGAAATATATTTATGGCAAAAACTATCGTTTTAGAGGAATATGCTAAGCAAAGGTCTAAACGGATAGGATTGTTCAAAAAATATGGAGTAACAGCCATATTTTTATTACCGTATTTAGCGGCATTTATTACGTTCTTTGTAATACCGCTATTTTATGGAATTTATATTTCACTGACAAACTTTCAATATGGAAAACCGGGCATAGAAACCTTTAACTCGTTTATGTGGTTCAAGATGATTTTTGATAAATCATATATGCCCGGTATATATAACAGTTTTTGGCTTGCGTTTGTGCATACCATAATGTTTTCAGTGATAATGGTTCCAATAGCAATTCTATTGCCTTTGGGCTTGGCAATTTTAGTTAATCAGAAGCCTCCCGGCTTCAAATTATTTAGAGCGTTGATCTATATGCCCTCAATCGTTCCCCTGACAGCTTCGGGTACTATCTTCACTTTGCTCTTTATGTCCAAATCACAGCACGGTGTATTGGCGGAGTTCTTTGGAATAGATACGATGTGGTTTATAGATACGTGGTTTTCATTTAACCTGTTCGGACAACCGGTTGAAATAGCTTATGCGTGGATTCCAATCTTCTTTATGTGCTTATGGGGAGGTTGGGGAGGTAACTTCATAATTTTGAGCGCGGGACTTCAAAACGTACCTAAGCATCTTTATGAAGCATCGGATATAGATGGTTGCTCAACTTGGCGCAAAATTCTGCACGTTACTATTCCGGGTATTAAACCCCAGCTTGTTTTGTGCTTGTTCACAACAATTCTCGGTTACCTTGGACTTTATGGTCAGAACTACGTATTGTCGGGCGGCGGACCTTCAATAGCTGCTATAGCAAGTATGCCCGCGGGCGGTAAAACCTCAACGTTAATGTATTTCATTCAAGATTTGGTAGCGAATAATTTGCAGTTCAAATCCAGCTTGTATGGACTTGGTGCTGCGGCAAGCTTGGTATTTGCTTTGTTTGCGGGTATTATTTCCGGTATTCAAATGTACCTTACTCGCGAAAAGAAAACGGGCACAAAAATCTCGGAGGCATATAACAAATGGCACGAAATCAGATAACTTTAGAACAATATATTGGCTTTCGTAAACAGAAAGAATTTGGAGAAAAGAAAAAAGTTAATATTGGCAAGGTAATTTCCTTTGCGTTTTTGTTGATATTCTGCATAGTTTGGTTATCACCATTCGTTATTATGTTCTTTGGATCGCTCAGAGGATTTTCGGACACGATGCTTTATCCGAAGGAATTATTCTATCCACACAGCGGATATACCTTGGAAAACTATGAAATGCTCCTTCTTGGAAAGCTCCCTGAGGGCATTGGACAGGTTAACTCGGTTCAGGATTACAAAATCGGAACATGGTTTTTGAACAGCTGCTTTTCTGCCATAGGCGGAACAGTTCTTTACTTGTTTGTTGCTTCCTTGGCGGCATATGCATTTACCTTTATAGATTTCAAATACCGCAACGTATTGTTTGCAGGAATTATTGCTTCAATGATTATTCCCGGTGCAGCAACTGCCGTTGGTAATCAGTCAATGGTTTATTCTATGGGACTTAACAGATCTCTTTTGGCTCTTATTATTCCGGGTCTTGGAGGCGTATATGGAATGTATCTTATAAAGACATTCTTTGAGTCAATTCCCAAGGATCTAATAGAATCTGCCAAAATGGACGGATATAGCAATTTTAAGATTTTTTATAAAATCGTGTTGCCGCTTGGTAAGACAGTTTTGTTCGTTCAAGGATTGTTCGGATTTATGGGCGGTTGGAACGACCTCATCTGGCCCCAGATGTTGTATGGTGCAAAGGATAATGATTTGTGGACCTTGCAGGTTGGTATGGCATATATCATCAACAACTCAAAAACAAGTAATTTGATCGGCTCTGCTTTGGCGGGCGGTGTTATCTGCTTGTTGCCTGTATTGGTTATGTATATAATTGCCCAAGACAAAATTATCGAGGGTATGTCAAGCAGTGGAATCAAAGGATAATAAGGAGTGGAATAAATGGCTAATTTAGATAATAAGCCCGTTGATGGCGGTATGCAAGTACCAGCTAAAGACGCGGGTAAAATATTAAAGAAAAGCGGATATAAAATAGCAAACAATGAAGTTGATGCTTTTGTATCCTTGAAGGATATTAATAAAATTTATCCTAACGGAGTCCAAGCCGTATATGATTTCAATATCGATATATCCGAAAATGATTTCATCGTTTTGGTTGGACCCTCAGGTTGCGGTAAATCAACCACCTTGCGTATGATTGC
Source organism: Clostridia bacterium (assembly GCA_017628875.1). Lineage (GTDB taxonomy): Bacteria > Bacillota > Clostridia > Oscillospirales > CAG-272 > RGIG4608. The sequence goes on along the minus strand of JAGBYG010000017.1, from coordinate 28,664 downwards.
AGGACTTGAAAATATTACAAGTGGTTATTTATATATTGACAAGGTTTTGTCCAATTATACAAGTAGTAAGGATCGCGATATTTCAATGGTATTCCAGAATTACGCGTTGTATCCTCAAATGACGGTATTTGACAATATTGCATTCCCGCTTCGCGCTCGCAAGTTCAGAATGCCTATGGAAGCTACCGTTGTTAAGGCGTATAATCAAGTTATTGACGTTTTGGATAATCGAATTGACGAATTCAAAGAGGCATTTGCTAATGCGAAGGATAAGGCATTGAATTATGGCACTACGGTTGAATATGTTGCAACAAAAATGAAAATTTGTGATGAAGCGGCAAAGATTCTTTGTAAATCAAAGGCAGCTTCACCCGAAAATATTAAAAATACTGCGAAAGCAAAAATTGAAAGCGAAATAAATAAGCTTTCTTCTCAAGGATACACGATGGATGAAAATTATCGTCTTTTGAAGGACGGTAAGCTTCAATACCATTACGTGAAAATGAGCAATGAAGAAATAAGAAGAAGAGTATTCGAGGCGGCTGAAATTTTGGATCTTGGCCCTTATCTTGACAGAAGACCCAAGGAATTGTCAGGCGGACAGATGCAGCGTGTTGCTTTGGGACGCGCTATTGTTAGAAATGCAAAATTGTTCTTGATGGACGAACCGCTTTCCAACTTGGATGCAAAGCTTAGAGTACAGATGCGTAGTGAAATCGTTAGAATTCACGAGCAGATTGGAGCTACAACCATTTACGTTACTCACGACCAGACAGAAGCTATGACGATGGCTACAAAGATCGTGGTTATGAGTAAGGGTTGGGTACAGCAGATTGGTACACCTCAGGAAATTTATTATAATCCTAACAACATCTTTGTTGCGACATTTATCGGTTCGCCAGCGATGAATATTTTTGATGCGGAATACGATAACGGAAAACTCATTTTCAAGAATGGATATGAGATTTCTTTGTCAGAGGATTATATTGAGCGCCATAACAAATATTATGAAGCAAAAATTCAGGATCTTAGAAGAATGCTTGATACTGATGACTTTAAAAAGATGCACGCGTTGAAGGTGCTTGACAAGATTCTTTTCAACTTGGAAGCACAAAAGGATGCATATGCATTGGAAAAGGCAGTTGACGATGTTCTTGGCATTATCGAAGGAACTGAATGCAGTGAAGTGGTTAAGAATTTGATAGCTCAATATAAAGCAGAGAACAACGGTAATCCCAAGGTTGATAAAAAGTGGTTGCTTAAGATTAGAGAGCCATTGTTGACCTTTGAAAAAATTCCTTCAAGAGATATTGGACTTTTGCACAATGCACAGGTATTCAGCAAGGAAGAAATTGTGGTTGATGATACCTTGTATTATCAAAAACCCAAGAAGAAAAACAACAAGAAGAACGTTAAGAGCAATATCAATTTGAATTCTACGGATATTGAGTTTATTAACAATCTTTATGAAGTTGCTTCAAATCTTTTGGCAAAATGTGAAAAGGCATTGGCAGGTAAGCATCCAATCAGAGTTGGTGTAAGACCTGAGGATATAGTTTTGAATTCCGAATTTACAGGAAACAAGACGGAAAAATTCATGGTTAAATCCAATATCGTTGAATTGCTTGGCAGCGAGCTTTTGATTCACTCTGAATTTGCAGATGCAAATATTATAGCAAAAATTTCAACCAACGTATTGATTAAACCTCATACCGACGTTGAATTGGCAATGAATCAAGATAAGATTTTGATTTTCGACGACAGTTGCGGAGATAGAATCTAAGATTTATGATAGATTTGGAGGTTTAAATATGAGCAAAAAAATATCTATCTTAATGATAGCCGTTATTCTCTTGTCAGCTTTGTCGGGTTGCGTGAACGAAAAAAGCAAATATCCCGAAACGGTTGAATCAAGCTTGGTTGAGGGTGTTGACTATGTTGATCACGCATTGACTTATGATGGTAATGGATTGACGTATGATGACTCAATGTGGTACGTTAACAATCTTAAGGATGTTCCTCTTGCCGATCCCCACGTTTACGTTGAGGACGGAAAATACTACATAGTAGGAACAAGTGACAGAGATAACAATGTTATTGACTGCTATGTTACAGAAGATTTTGTTACATACACAAGACATATCGCTATTTACAATCCCGCAAATTTTGAAGGATGGGAAGCGGAAAAGGCGGAGATTTATGCTCCCGAACTCTACTGCTTTGACGGAGTTTATTATATGTATTACAGCGCAAAGGATGCAGACGGAATGCGTCGCAACAGCGTTGTAGTGGCTGATGCTCCTCTTGGTCCTTACAGACCTTTGCAAAATGATAAGGTTGACGGCTTGACAACACCTATTTTCTTGGACAAAAACCAGAATTTTGACGTGTTGGATATAACTGTTTTCGTTGACGACGACAAGCAGATGTATATGTATTATAGCGTGGCAACCAATGATAATCAGCACATTGTGGGCGTTAAATTGAATAGCCCCTATGAAGCAGATTGGAGCACTTATAAATCATTAGTGGTTCCCGGTGCGTTGAATTCCACAAACTCCATATTGAAGCCACTCACTTGGGAAATGTACAGAAGCGGTTTGCCCATCGTTGAAGCACCGTATATTATCAAATCAAACGGAAAGTATTATATGACTTACTCCGTAAACGGTTGCTGGGATAAATTCTACAACGTTTGCTATGCGGTATCCGATTCTCCCCTTGGCAATTTTGAAAAGCCATATCAGTCGGGTGGAACTTGGACTAACTTGCTTTTGGGTTATCCCGGAACTAACGTGGGTAATGCAACCGTTAATAGCCAATGGGCAGGATTTGCCTCGGGCACTGCTCACCATTGCTTCTTTAACATTGGTGATCAGATTATGATAGGTTATCACGCGCATCAGGACCGTGATGGAAGCGGAAGATACGAAAAGCGCGCTTTTGCCTTTGATTATCTTCATTTTGATAAAAACGGAGTTCCTTTCTGTAACGGACCTACGTATTCCGTGCAGCCCCTTCCCGAAGAATTGAGCGGATATTACAATATCGCTCCGTTTGCAGAGGTTAAATCCGAAAACGTTACAAATGCCAATGCAATTAATGATAATTATATCGTTGATTGTTATAATTTGCCCGGAGAAGCAGAAAAAGAAGTTTCTCTTGGCACAGGTTACTCCTTTATTGAATTGAAATTTGACAGAGCTTATGAAATAGGCGGAGTTGCTGTTTATAACAGCGCATACTATGAAAAGCTCTTGTCTGAAATCGTTTATATTGATTTTGGCAACGGAAACGTTGTTCAATATGCTCAATTTGCTCACGATCAATACGTTAACGATGCTAAGGGATTTATTTTCCCAAGCAGCGCATTTACTGTTGAATTTTTGAACACGTTTGAAGCGGATCACGTTGTTATTTGTGTTAAATCCGACGCTGCAGTAGCATTGAATGAAATCGTGGTGCTTGGAAAGTAAGGAGGTAAAAAATGAAAAGATTAATAGCGTTTTTTATGGTTTGCTTGATGTTGTTACCCCTTGCTGCATGCAATAACAACAAAAAAACCGATCCTCCTGCTAATGATACGGTTGATGAAGAAAACAGAGTGCATTTGATCGTTTTGGCAGGTCAATCGGGTGCGAGAGGTAAGGCACTCGTTAGTGATTTGAGCCAAGAGGACAAGGAAGAGAATATTGACGTTGATATTTTGGCGGACGGATTGCCTATGGGCGATTTGGTAAATATTCCCGGAATTGACGAGTCCAAAAATATCGAGGTGCTTGAACCCGGTTACGGCGATTTTCCATCCGAATTCGGTCCCGAGCTTGGTATGGGTCAAACATTGGCTTCAGCATATCCGAAATTTGATGCGGACTATAAAACAGTTATTGTTAAATACACCGCAAGTGGCTCAACGTTTACTGATCACTGGTATTCAAGCTCTGCGATAAACGATAACGAGATAGCTTCTTCTTTGAATTTTGATCAAGTAAGTGAAACTTCAAAGGGAGAGCAAACAGGTCCCTTGACAAGTAATTTGTACTCCTTGGTTGAAAAGGCAATAGCAGATCTTACAGATCTTGGATATGAGGTTGTTATCGACGGTATGGCATTCGTTCACGGTGAGCAGGATGCTAAATTTGACGAGAATATGGCAATTTATGAAAAGGCATTGACACACTTCATAAATGACTTCAGAGCTTATTTTGATGATGCGGATATGCCCGTTGTGGTTACTGAAGCATTGACAAACAGTGCAAAATATTCAAACACATTAAGAGAAATTCAGGCAAACGTTGCAAAGAATATGGCAAACGTTTCCTTGATCAAGACGAGTGATTTGTACACGAATACATTTGAGCCCTGGCACTTTGGTGCAGAGAGCAATATGATTTTGGGTAATAGAATCGCTGCAGAAATCATTTCTTACAATGACACAAGAATTGTAGAAAAGGTTGAAACACCTGCAATTTACGTGCCGCTCGGTGTTAAGGTTGAGTTGCCACAGTATATTAAAGCAAGCTTTACTAACTACTATAGCGGTTACGTTAAGGTTGAGGAATATTCCGAATACGATTGCAATAAAGCAGGTTTGCAGACGATAAAAGCTAAGGTTAATACAGCTGAAGGACTTAAGGAAGTTCCGTTCCTTGTAAATGTTGTTGAAAATCACATTTACGTTGATGGTAATCTTGCAGAATATGCAAATGTAAATAAGCTTGAATTGCCAAACTCTTTGGGTGAGGTTTACGTAGTTGCCAGCAAATCAGGTCTTTATATCGCTGCGAAGATCAACGATAGCGAAATTTGGACCGATGGCGAAAATTGGAAGAAGGGTGATATGGGTCAGAAGGAAAATAACGATGACTTCATCATTTACCTTACCGAAGGCGACGTTGCAAACAGAACAACTATTTGCTTAAGTGCTGCTAACCTTTTGAGAGTTTATGCTAACGGCTTGAGCTTGGATAGTGATGACATTAAGCTTGAATACGGAAATCTTGTTTATAATAAGAAGATTTCAAGTTGCAAGTTCCACGTTACCACAAGCGGTCTTATGAACGGCGAAGAATCCGAGGGACTTACACTTGAGCTTTATATTAGTTACTCTGATCTTGGACTTAAGAATCCCGAAGATCTTAAGCTTTGCTTCAATTATAACAACGTTTCGAGTGTTGACGGAGTAAAGAGCGACGCTGATAATTATTTGGTTGCGGGCGATCTCACCGAAAAGGCAGAAGAGAATATCGACTCATACTTCTCAATTAGTGAATTAGTTAAATAATTTATGAACAAAAACGAAAGATATAACAGATACAAATATCTAACGGGGCTATCCGCTTGGGAGATTGCGAGTTATCGCGACCCCGAAAACGTCATAATTTTAAATGACGGCCCAAGCGGACTCCGAAAGCCCCTCAAAAACGGCTTTACAGAACAGAATGAGGTAATTCAAACTGTTTGTATGCCGACACCGAGTGCACTGGCTGCATCTTTTGATAAAGACGCCTGCTACGAAACGGGTGAGCTTATTGCAAAAGAGTGCTTACATCACAAGACGAATATTTTGTTAGCTCCCGGAATTAACATCAAGAGATACGTAATGTGTGGCAGAAATTTTGAATATTTCTCCGAGGATCCCTATTTGACGGGTATTTTGGCGGCAAATTACGTTAACGGACTTGAGGATATGGGAGTTGGCGCGTGCGTTAAGCATTACGCGTGTAATTCGCAAGAGCACGGAAGAACGGTGAATAGTAGCGAGGTTTCACTTCGCGCTTTGAACGAAATTTATTTAAGAGGTTTCAAATATACCTTAAAATACTCAAATCCATCGTCGATAATGACCTCTTACAACAGAATAAACGGAGTTTACGTTAACGAATCCGAATATTTGTTGCAAAAGAAACTCAGAAAAGAGTTTAATTTCCGCGGTCTTATTATGTCTGACTGGTGCGCGGTAAGTGACAAGGGTGTTACTTATAGAACCGGTCTTAATATCGAAATGCCCTTAGCCAAAATGAGCTATGATTTTATGGATAGGGGCTATGGAAAGACATTTGATGACGAAGATTTGATTAAATTGGATAACGAAATTTATCAAACAATTTCCAAATTTAAGGACACGAAGCCACTTGACGAGCTTGATTTAGACAAGCTTCACGCTCAGGCGGTAAGCGTTGCAGACAAAACCATTGTTTTGGTGAAGAATGACAACGATTATTTGCCCATCGCAAAGGATAGCAAAATTTTGGTTCTCGGCTATTTTGCAAATCACGCGCGATTTGTTGGAAAGGGAAGCGGTTGGGTAAACGCATACCGCGATACCACTTTCTTAGACGTTTTGAACGAAAACGGTGTTCAATATGATTTTGTTGAATGCTATGACGAAGAAAAAGCAAACGTTACTCTTGAAGAATTGCAAAAATATCAAGGCAAATACGATAAAGTATTGTTATTCCTTGGTCAGTATCAGCACGATGAATCCGAGGGCATTGATAGAAGCACTATTGACCTTCGTCCACAGCAGATTGAAGTTCTTAATATGGTTAAAGACGTGTTTGGCACGTTTGCGACTGTATTGGTAAGCGGAAGCGTTGTGAACGTTGAAAAGGTTTATGAAGCATCGAATTCGATGTTTATAACCTATCTTGCGGGTGAGGGACAGAGTGAAGCGATTTACAACAATTTGTTTGGGGCTAACAACCCAAGCGGACGTTTGCCTGAAACTTGGATTTCATCCTTGAAGCAAAATCCTATCAATGATGAATATGCAAGACGCGATATTTACCACACATATTATCACGATGATATTTATGTTGGATATAGATATTACGATTTGCACGAAAATGGCTTTATTTTGCCTTTTGGATATGGACTAAGCTATTCTAAATTCAATTATTCGAATTTCAAATATGATGTTGCAAATGAAAAGATTATTGTTTCTTTGGACGTTACAAATGAAGGCGATATTGATGGCGAGGACGTTATACAAATATATATAGGAAAGAAAAATTCCGATATATACAGACCTATTAAGGAATTAAAGGCATTTGGCAAGGTATTTGTAAAAGCGAATACCACGGAAAAAGTTATTATTGAGGTTGATATTGATGATATAAAATCATATTGTGATGCCACAGACTCTTTTGAGCTTGAGGGCGGAGAATATGAAGTTTATGTAGCACTAAATACCAACTTAATAATTAATGAAGCAAAAATTCACCTTGAAGGTGTAAAATTTGAACAAAAACTTGCGCCCGATGTATTGATCGAAAAAGAAGTTCCTTCAAAATATACCTTGGATACACCTGCGGGAATATTGTTTGAAAATGATTTGTTTAAGCAATACGTTAAGGACAATAATTTGCCAATCGATGTTGAAGATTTTGAAAGAAAGTTGTTTTGGATTGATTCAAAGGCACTCCGAGTTACTATTTGCGACGGTGATATTAATATTACCTATGAGCAGATGGAGGATTTGGTAAACTTTTTGAATAAACATTCCGAGATAAACAGAAGCATCAATTTTGATGACATTGTAGTAAAATACAGACCGTGGTGACGGAAAACACAAAATTAATTAGTTGATTAATAGAATTAATCATAAATTCTTAGTTTAAAAAAGGAGAAAAACTATGAAAAACATCATTAAAACACTCGTTGTAGTGATGGTAGTTGTTCTTGCACTTGCAGTATTTACTGCTTGTGAAATAGACCCTCAACCCACTACACCCACTGCTTGTGAGCATACAGGCGGAACGGCTACTTGTGAAGCAGCAGCCGTATGCGAAAAATGTGGCGAAAGCTACGGTGAAAAAGCCGAGCATACGCTCGTTACACAAAACGGCAAGGAAGTTACTTGTACAGAAGACGGTATTACCGAAGGTAAATACTGCTCAGTTTGTATGGAAGTTGTCGTTTCACAGGAAGTAATTACTGCTCCCGGTCACACAGAAGTGGTTGACGCAATGCGCGAGCCCACTTGTACAGAAGTAGGTCTTACAGAAGGTAAGCATTGCTCAACTTGTGAAGAAGTTCTCGTTGAGCAGAAGGAAATCAAGGCGAACGGTCATACCGAGGTAGTTGACGAAGCAGTAGCGGCTACTTGTACAGAAGCAGGTAAGACAGCAGGTAAACATTGCTCAGTATGTTTTGAAGTTCTTGTAGCTCAGGAAGAAGTTCCTGCACTTGGTCATACAGAAGTTATTGACGCAGCTGTAGCAGCTGATTGCGTAAACGCAGGTAAGACAGAAGGCAAGCATTGCTCAGTTTGCAACGAAGTTCTCGTTGCACAGGAAGAGGTTGTGGCTCTTGGTCATACAGAAGAAATTATTGCTGCCAAAGCTCCCACTTGTACAGAAACAGGTCTTACTGAAGGTAAGAAGTGCTCAGTTTGCGGTGAAATTCTTGTTGCTCAGACAAGAGTTGCTGCAAACGGACACACAGAAGAAACAGTAGCAGGCAAGGACGCAACTTGTATAGAAACAGGTCTTAAAGACGGTAAGAAGTGTTCAGTATGTGGCGAAACAACTCTTGAACAGGAAGTTATTGATGCACTTGGACACAAGGACGATAATGGCGACTTTATTTGTGATGTTTGTAAAACAGACCTTTGCACAGATCACGTTCCTGCAGATGCAGTTGAAGAAAACAGAGTTGAATCAACATGTACAGTAGCAGGTTCTTATGAGAGCGTAGTTAAGTGCTCAAGATGTGGTGAAGAGCTCAGCAGAGAAACAAAGGCACTTCCTTTGGCTGCTCATACTGAAGAAGTACTTCCTGCAGTTGAACCCGATTGCGTTAACACCGGTCTTACAGAGGGTAAGAAGTGTTCAGTTTGCGGAGAAACAACTGTAGCACAGAATGAAGTAGCAGCTTACGGTCACGAAGAATATGCTATTCCCGGCAAGGCAGCTACTTGTGAAGTTGCAGGTCTTACAGAAGGTAAGAAGTGCTCAATTTGTGGCGAAACAACTCTTGCACAGAAAGAAATTCCTGCTCTTGGTCACGCATATGAATTATCCTATTTGTGGTCTGCAGACGAATTAACTTGCACAGCATCTAAGGTTTGTGCAAACGATGCTTCTCACGCTGCAACAGAAACTGTAAAACCAAGCTCAGTAACTCTTAACGTTACTGCAACAAAGGTTACATATACATATAACTATGTATTTGAAGAAGGAACATATACACAGTCAGTTGAAGAAGACGTTACGTTGACAAATTCTATCGCAACTATCAATGCTCGTGAAATTGCAGGCAGAACAGCTTCTCACGAATATGTGAAGTTCGGCTTCCACGATGCAGCAGCAACTTATACATTCACAATTTACTATTCTGAAGTTGACGTTTGGGACGGTGTTTCTGTAAGCACATCTCTTGCAGGTTCGGGTACAGAAGAAGATCCTTATCTCGTTCAGAGCGGTGCAGACCTTGCATATATTGCAAAGGTTGTAAATGATTCCACTGCTAAAGCAGCTAACTTCAAGGGTCAGTACTTCAAGATGACAAAGAGCATTGATTTGAATGGCCATTCTCTTAACATTGGTTTGTATTCCGCATCTAAGTATTTTGCAGGCAATTTTGACGGTAACAATTGTTCAATTAGAGGTATTAGTTCTGCTCAATCTTTGTTTGGTTGCTTGACAGGTGGATATATAATGAACCTTAGCACTTATGGTAATGTGACTTCAACTACTGCTCGTACTGGTGGTGTTGTATCTTATCTCACAGGCTCAAAAATTGAAAACGTAACAAACTATGTTAACGTTTCCGGAACTCAACAGGTAGCTGGTGTAGTTGGATATCTTGAAACTAATAATACATCTTATATTATCGGATGCGTAAACTACGGTACTGTTAAGGGAACAAGTTATCAAGTTGGCGGCATGGCAGGATTTGCAAAAGGCAATATTAAAGATTGTGTAAACTTTGGTGATATATCTAGTACAGGTGATTACGTAGCTGGTATTGGTGGTGCTTCTAAAGATGCAAAGGGAACTCTTTCTGATTGTGTAAACTATGGTAACATTAGCGGTAAATCTTATGTTGGTGGTGCTTTTGGATTAATTAATAAGACAACAACGAATTGCTATAATTACGGAACGGTTACAGGTACAGGTTCTAATATTGGTGAAGTTGTTGGTAGCGGTGCATCATATCTTAAGTACGAATAATTCTTTAATCAATAACTAATGCAAGAAAGGGCTCCTGCCCTTTCTTGCCAAATTTGTAAAACTATGAAAAATGAGGTAAACAATAATGAAAATGAGAAATGTTTCTTTAATATTGTTGTTGCTTTTAATATTTTCTTTAGCTTCGTGTAATCTCTTTGGTGGTGATGACCCGAAGCCGGAGGATGAAAAACAAATGTCAGGCACTGAAAAAATTATTAACGTATATTTGATTGCAGGTCAGTCCAATGCCGTTGGTTACGGTATGGATACCGGCAACAAAATTGCCAAATCCGACGAGAGATTTACCGAAGGATTTGAAAACGTTTTGTATTACGGTGAGCAAGAGCGTTGGAACGGCAAAAATCTTGACAACGGATTTGAACCCGTAACACTCGGTATGGGTGTTGCAAAAGATCGCTCGGGCGCGGAGATCGGTATTGCCAACGCGATAGCTGATTACGGCGAAATGAATGCAATTATTAAGTGTGCTTGGGGTGCTACTCACCTTTATCCCGACACTCAATATGACGTTTCCTTGAAGCAGGGAACTTGGACTTCTCCCTCGTATATTAAAAACAATAATATTGATACGTCAAAAAATCCTTTGATAGGCAATATGTTCAACCGCTTTGAAAAAACTGTTACAGATGCGATTGAGTTGCTTATTGAGGACGGTTACACCCCTGTTATCAAGGGTGTGTGGTGGATGCAGGGCGAAGCAGAAATGTTTACGCTTGAAATGGCTTCCGCATACAGAGAGCTTTTTGAAACTCTTATTTATGACACAAGAAATATGCTTAGTGAAGTAACGGGCTATGATTGTGGTAATGTGCCCTTTATCTGTGGTCTTCCTAAGTGGAATACAAAGAATAGCGCGCCTCCCACATATCAGGGAATGGTAAGAGCTGCGATGACAACGGTTGCGAGCGAAATGGACAACGTTGGTTGCGTTGACTGTATGCCCCTCGTTCAGCACGACGACTGGCATTTCAATGCGGCAGGTCAGCAATATCTTGGTGAAGCATTCGTTACACTTCTTGAAACGTTTGAAATAGAAAATGACTCATATTTCAATGAAAGAGTAAGCATAGACAACGAGATTAAGTTGTTAGTTGATGAAACGGGACTTGAATTCAGAGCTAATTTGACTAATTACGATACTCGCAATAAGTATGAATACGGCTTTATATTCGTTCCTACATCAAAATTAGATGAACACGATATTAACGGCAATTATTTCGAGGCGCTTGACGAGGCATTTGTTGCATATCAGCAAGTAAAATCAAACGTGACTTTAGAAACGATTGACGAGGATTGTTCCGACATTTATTTCAGCGGTAAAATATCAAACGTATTTTATGAGGATCTCAACACTTCATATACCGCTATAGCGTATATTAAAAATCCAGAGGGTCAGTATATGTATTCTTCAAGATACGTTTGCGGCAGTGTTGCAGGACTTGCAAGTGAAGAATTATATAAGGACGGCGCTGATGTTGAAGGCGCAAAGAAGCTCGTTAATGCAGGAATTAACTTCCTTAACGGAGTTTCGTTTGAAAACCGTGAAAGTGATGCGGATTTTGAGCTTATAGTTGATGAAACACTTAGTTTGGGCTTTACCGAATCGGGTACTATGCATCAGTTGGTTGTTAATAAATCAGTTGACGTTGATTATTTTGTGAAATACACATCAAGTGATCCCGAAATAGTGTCGGTTGATGAAAACGGAGTTTTAACTGCTACAAAGAAGGGCAGCGCAACAATTACTGTTGAATGTGCAGGCAAATCTGCTACTGTTGAGGTTTCTGTTGGAGACCTTACTATGAGCGGTGTAGTTTTTGATGCTGTAATTTCAGACGGCGAATACGTTGGCGATGTTATTTCCGCTACTAACGGTAATTTGTCGGTTAAATTCGCGGGTATGATAAAGGACGGTAATCTTTACATGTCATTTGAGCTTACCCACGGAGAATGGAGCCCGCTTAACAGCGATTGGTGGCTCAATGATAATATTGAATTTAAATTGAATAGCGGTACTTCCTATACAGTAATTTTCTATGAGGGAGTTGCTACATATTCAAGCAATATTACACACGGCGTGTCAAAAACCGAAATGGTTAATGGCAAGTACGTAACTACCGTTGAACTTTGCGTTGAAGGTGTTTCTACAACACACGCAATTAAAGTTGGTTTTAACGGTACAAACTTTAGCTGGCTCGGTGCACTTTGGAATGATAACCAAGAAGTAGCAGACGTTACGGCTAACGGTATAGTAAAAAGATGATCTATTAACAAAAATAGATTAAAAAATCACCAAAGGGGGATTTAGAATGAAAATTAAAATTTTAGTAGCTTTATTGATGGTTGCAGTTATATTGCTTTGCTCTTGTGGAGGAGTTGAACCGCAGCCCGAACACACTCACAGCTTTGAGGATACATATTCTAATAATGCTACGCATCACTGGTATGCTTGTGAGTGCGGTGAAAAGGACGGTCTTGAAGAGCACGTTTGGAATGACGGTGTAATTACAATTATCCCCACTCCAGACAGTGACGGTATCAAGACATTCACATGTATGGAATGTGGTAAAAAATCCGCTCAAAAAATCACTTATGATGAGTATAACAATGGCGGAAGCGAAAATCCCGACGTTACTCTTGACGGAATGGAATTTTTGGCATCAACGTTCTATAAAATGGACGAAAAGCTTCCCAAGACACCCTTGACTCTTGAAGCGGATATTTACGTTGATCCTGCATTTACAGGACGCGTAGGTGCTATTTTTAGTAACTATTTGGGTATTAGACAGGACTGGCACTTTGAAATTTCCGAAAATGGTGTTCCAAGATTCTATTACCACGATATAGCAGGAAATATTAAGGATGTCAAGTTTAATGAAGTTGACGTAAGAACTGGTGATTGGGTACATATCGCTTTCACTTTCGATTATGAAAATAAAACAATGTCCGTTTATCTTGACGGTGAGCTTGCTCAAAGTATAGCTATAGTTAATGACTTGGCTGAAGATATTACAAGATATGGCTTTATTCTTGGCGGTGACGGAAGAAGAGGAAATGGTGTCTATTTTAAGGGACAAATTAAGTCCATCGCAGTATATTCAGATGTAAGAACTGCCGAAGAACTTGCTGAATCCGCGACAAACGGAATCGATAGCAATGCAGATAATATTCTTGTTCATTACGAGCTTAATAAGGATAGCGGCAAGGATGATATTCAGGACTTGTCCCCCAATGGTAATGGTATTGCTAAGGAATGGATTGATTCTCACGAGCCTTCATTTGATTATTCATATTCATTTGCAGTGGTTGGTGATACACAGTGGCTCATACAAAACATTCCTGAAAAGTTTGAAGGCATTTATGATTGGATTCTTGATAATGCAGAATCTAAAAAAATCGCTCACGTAATGGGACTTGGTGATATTACTGAAGAATGGAATAACTCAAAAAGTGAAGCTGAGTGGATTCTTGCTCAAGAATATATTTTCAAGCTTAATGGCGTTGTACCTTATTCATTGATTCGTGGTAATCACGATGAATCTAAATACTTTGCGAAGTATTTTGCCAACGAAGCTTATATGAGTCAGTTTGGTGGATACTATATGGTTGAAGGAGATATTAGAAACTCCTATAAGACATTTAGAGCTGGAACAACGGATTATTTGTTATTGACACTTGACTTTGCTCCAAGTGATGAAATGCTTGAATGGGCAAACGCAGTAGTACTTGCACACCCCAATCATAGAGTTATTGTTACAACACATGGATATCAGGGCTTCGACGGTGGTCACCTCAACTACGATAACACAATGAGTAGTGGAGGTATGGGATCTGGAAATGACGTTGATAACCTTAATAGAAATTATAATGACGGTACTAACGTTTGGGATAAATTTGTTTCAAAGCATCCAAACATTATTCTCGTTATGAGCGGTCACGTTCCAACAGAAGATGTTCTTGTATTGCAATCGGAGGGTGATCATGGTAATATTGTAAACCAGTTGCTTATCAACCCACAGTGGATGGATCCACAAAAGGGCGGTGTTGGTATGGTATGCATGCTTTACTTTAACGAAGATGGCAGCAAGATGGACGTTGAGTGGATCTCTACCGACACAGGTAAGTATTATCAGGAACACAATCAGTTTACAATTGATATGACAAATTCCATCAATGCTCCTGCACATAGCTTTAAAGATACTTATAACGAAACATCACACCACAAGGCATGTGATTGCGGATATATTTACGATGCAGAACCCCATGTATTTGACGGCGGTGTTCGCAATGAAGAAGGATTTATGGTATACACTTGTGAATGCGGATATCAGAGAATAGCATCCGCTTCTAATGATCCCATAGCTCTTGAACTTCAATCGTTGCTTGAAAAGTATTACAATAACGGTATTTACTATAAGAGCACAGTTGTTGGTACAGGTGCTTCTGTTGATGTATTCTACAATACAGAAAAATTCTGGGATGCAAACGGAACAGAGCTTGGTACAGTTGCAACTACACTCACATTAAGAGATATTATCTTGGGTAAATACGGAGTTTTGAGCCTCGACCTTGGTTGGAACAGTAATGCAGGTATATATACATCTGCAAATGAAAGCACAATTGCAGGCTTTAAGGCATTCGTAGGTTATGATTCTAACGATGTTACAAAGGTAACCGTTGAAGAACTCAATTATCATGTAATTATCAAGCTTTGGGCTGGAGAGAGTGTAGCAGCTACAACTGAGGTTGGCTTGTATGCAACGATAACAAATATTGTTAACTATGTAACAAATCCAATAATGATGTATGTAAAATCCGATGCTCAGGGTATGTGCAAGGTCGTAACTCCTACCGTTGAAGGATATGTTGCAGAGTATGATACTATTATTATTGATGCAAAGCATACAAGTCTTGAAAAGATAGTATATTACTCAACAGTTTCTACTTGGGACGGAACTAGCGTAAGCGAAAGCTTGCAGGGAAGTGGTACTGAAGAAGACCCATTCCTTGTTACAAGCGGTGCTGACCTTGCTTATATAGCAAAGGTTGTAAATGAAGCAGCGGTTCTGGTACCCAACTTCTCAGGCAAATATTTCAAGATGACACAGAGTATTGATCTTAACGGTCATAATCTCAACATTGGTGATTTCCCTGGTTGGAGTGATAGAAAGGGCTTCTATGGTTACTTTGACGGTAATCACTGTACAATTAGAGGCTTGAACAATACTAAATCATTGTTTGGCACAATTGAAAATGGTTATCTTAAGAATCTCAGTGTTTACGGTAAGGTTAACGGAAATGATACGGTTGGTGGTATTGTTGGATATGCTGCCAACGGTGGTGTGCTTGAAAATCTTACAAACTACGTAACGGTTAATGGTAAATCTACACTCGGCGGTGTTGTTGCTAACGCAGAAAATCAAATGTCAACGGTAATCAACTGCGTAAACTACGGCAATGTAACAGGTTCAAGCTGGATCGTTGGTGGTGTTACAGGTTCAGGTGGACACGATATCATAAGCTGTGTAAACTATGGTAATATTACAAGTACAGCAAATGACTGCGTAGGCGGTATAGCAGGTTCCACTAAGAATACGGGTAAGATTGAAAATTGCTATAACTACGGCACAATTAAAGCAAGAGGCCAGGCCGGTGGTATCGTTGGTTTGGGCAATAAGCCCGTGGTTGATTGCGTAAACTACGGTGACGTTAGTGGTACTTGGGCACTTGCAGGTATCGTTGGTTATACAAAGAACGATGCTTCTATTACAATTTCTGATTGTGTAAACCACGGTAATATTACAGGTACTTCAACAGCAGTTGGCGGTATTTTCGGTCTTTTGGATGGTAATACATCAGCAAAAGGTACAGCTACAATCACAAATTGTATCAATAACGGTAACGTTAAGGGCTCTTGGGGTGTAGGCGGAATTGCAGCTGACACAATCGGTTTGGTATCAGGATGTGTGAATAATGGTGAAATCACGGCAGCAGGTGAAGTTGGTGGTATCGTTGGTAAGGCATACGAAAAAATTACTGAATGTACGAACAACGGCAAAGTAGTAGCTACACAGGATATGGCCGGTGGTATTGTTGGACATCTTCACGTTTCAACATATATCGATCTTATCAATACAACTAATGAAAATAACGGCGAGATTGTGGGTCAAAATGCTAATAGTATAATTGGTAAAGCTAATTAATTAGAAAAAATTAACCTGCGATTTGCTTTAGCAAATCGCAGGTTGTAAGGTAAAAAGTAAATGAAAAAAATATTAATATTAATTTTGGCAATATCGATGCTTTTGCCTATAGTGAGTTGTGGAAATGGTGGAAACACTCAAGTTACCACAACCGCTCCTGTTGAAAAGGTACAGGATTGGCTAATAGAGGTTGGCGAGCCAACTGAAACGTTTGGGGTACTTGAAGGTCAGCTATGCTTGGACCAGGATACTTTCAACTTATATCAGTTTATTAATTCCGAATGGGTTTTCGTGGGTTGTATTAGAGGTACAGCAGATGAAGCTCCAACTTTAGAGAGCAAAAACGGAATTTGGTATATTAACGGCAGAAATACAAAGCTTTTTAACGGAACCCCTGCCAAGATAAGTACTATCGGAGATTATTTGCATATTAACGGTGTTGATACGGGTATTATTCATAAAGTTAAAGAACCCGTTCCCGAGCCCA
This sequence comes from Clostridia bacterium, assembly GCA_017628875.1. Lineage (GTDB taxonomy): Bacteria > Bacillota > Clostridia > Oscillospirales > CAG-272 > RGIG4608. The sequence goes on along the minus strand of JAGBYG010000017.1, from coordinate 11,775 downwards.
CGATTGAATATCTTACCGAAGAGGATTTTAAGGCACAGCCCGCTATGTTTGGCTCTCCTTGGGTTAATAACAATACTCGTATGAAGATATTGGTTAAGGTTAGAATGTCGAAGGGAACCACCATTACATTCCTTGGTGACACGTCAGTTTATTGCTGGGGTGTTATGGAAACTACCGACAAGGATAACGCGAGCAATGGTGTTTGGAAGGACAGCGGTTGGAATACTTCTTGGAATAATCCCAACGAAAAGACCTATACCACGTCTTATCTTACGGGATATTTCGTAATTACCGTCGGTAAGTTCAATACTTCCGGTAAGGTCGGTGCGGAATTAACTGAAGATGAGCTTGCGAACATTCACAATATGTTTAAAGTTGAGGGTGTCAAGGCAGGAGATACTTCGGGTAACGTTTTAAATAACGGCTCGGTGAACAATCCCGCAACAAAGGACACGATGGTAAGCATCAATCACCGTGGTTGGCATCAGGCACCTGAAAATACACTTTCTGCTTATCGTGAATCCTATAATCACGGATTTAAATACGTTGAATGTGACGTTCAGTTTACTAAAGACGGTGTGCCCGTGTTGCTTCACGATGATACGATTGACAGAACGTCAAACGGAAGCGGTACGTTAAGTCAGATGACCTATGCAGAGGTTTCTCAATACGATTTCTCTTATGATGATAATGATACAGTAAACGATTTTTCAGCATACAGAGGCGAAAAAATTCCCACATTTGTTGAATTTATTGCCTTGTGTAAGGAGTTGGGACTTCATCCATATATCGAAATCAAGGGAAATATGACCGATGAAGAAGCTAAAGCGTTGATTAAGATCGTAGCTGACGCAGGTATGACCGATAACGTTTCGTGGCTCGGATTTTCTGGTGATGCGTTATCAAAAATCGCTCATAACTGTCCTACTGCGCGAATTGTTTGGGTTATTACAGACACTAACGCAACTAAAATTGCCGCAAACAATATTCCGTTTGCACAGATGAATTTGATGACAGGACAAAACCAGGTGGTTTTCGATATTTGGTACACTTTGGCAACTCAAGATGTTGTTGACGTAGTAAGTAAGTATGGAATTCCTCTTGAGGTTTGGACGATTAATGACAGAAACGCAATTCTGAAATTACATCCGTACGTTACGGGAGTGACCAGCGATAACTTTAATGCCAAAGAGGTATTTGAAAACGCAGGTATTGAAAGATAATTAAAATAAGTGTTAGGACGAAGGTTGATATGTTCAACTTTCGTCTTGACACACAGGAAGATTTTTCTTATAATAAAGTATGTTTGAACTAAAAATATATTTTCTTATGAAAAAAATCACATATATAAAGGAGTTTTAAGTATGTTGAAATTAAGAAATGAATATCCAAGACCTCATTTTAGAAGAGATGAATGGTTGTCTTTGAACGGAATATGGGAATTTGAGTTCGATGATAATCACGATGGCGAATTGAGAGGAATTCATAACGGTGATGTTAAGCTTTCAAAAGAAATTAACGTTCCTTTTTCATATCAGTATGCAGATAGCGGAATTGGCGATAAGGAATTTCACGATACTTTGTGGTATAGAAGAAGCTTTGTTTATGACAAGGCAGGCAAAGACGTAATTTTGGGCTTTAATGCAAGTGACTATGTAACAACCGTTTGGGTTAACGGTCACTTTGCTATCTCTCACCAAGGTGGTTTTGCGCCCTTTACAGTTGACATTACTAAATTTGTGAATGAGGGTGAAAACGTTATTGTTGTGAAGTGTTACGATCCCCTTGACCCCACTATTCCAAGAGGAAAGCAGCATTGGATAAATGAGCCATGGGCGTGCTGGTACATTCCCAATAGCGGTATTTGGCAGAGCGTTTGGCTTGACTTTGTTGGCAAGGATTCTATTGAAGATTTTTCAATTACTCCCGACATTGACACTAATTCCTTTGGCGGTGAAGTGAAGCTTAGAAATTCACTTGCTGATATGGTAGAGATCAAGGTATATTACGATAACAAGCTCGTTAAACGTCAAATGTTCTCAACCGACGGAAAATATACTCGCTACAGCGTTAATATGATGGAGCTTAATTTCGTTGACGAGATTACATATTGGGCGCCCGAGCATCCAAATCTTTTCTATGTTGATTTCAATTTGTATAAGGATAACGTTATCCTTGACACAGTTCATACAAGATTTGGTATGAGAAAAATCAGCACTCAGGACGGCAGAGTATGGCTCAACAACAAGCCACTTTATCAGCGTTTGATTTTGGATCAGGGCTATTGGAAGGATTCCGGTCTTACTCCTCCAAGCATTGAGGATATTAAGAAGGACGTTCAGTTGACTAAGGAAATGGGATTTAACGGTGCAAGAAAGCATCAGAAATTCGAAGATCCCTATTATTACTATTATGCTGATGAGCTCGGACTCCTCACTTGGTGCGAAATGCCCTCGTCATATAATTTCAACTGTGATGAGGTTGCTTACGTTACAAAGGAATGGCAGGAAATTGTTAATACTGCAAAGAAATTCTCATCAATTATTACATACGTTCCGATAAACGAATCTTGGGGCGTTAGAAAGATATTGCTCAATCGCGAGCAGCAGAATTTTGCTTCTTCATTGTATTATTTAACAAAGGCAATCGACCCTTCAAGACTTGTTTCCACCAACGATGGTTGGGAGAATTTGTCGGATAGTGATATTTTGGCTATTCACGATTATTCAAGCTCGGGTGATGAGCTTAAGAGAAAGTATAATGAAAGCACCTATGACGATGCTTTCCAGACCTTCAGAAGAGTTCTTGCTAATGATAATCCCTATCTCGGACAGCCCGTTTTGTTGACCGAGTTTGGTGGAATTATGTTTGAAAAGGATCAGCACGACGGTAACTGGGGCTACAATTCTGCAGCTAAAAATGACGATGAATTCTTTAACAGATTAAAGTCGCTTGTTGACGGTATTTATGAGTGTGACTTCCAAGGATTCTGCTATACTCAGCTTACAGACGTTCAACAGGAAATGAACGGACTTTTGGATAACGAGCATAATCTCAAGGTTGATCCTGCTAAGGTTAAAGAAATTTTAGTTAAATAATATGAAAAAAATATTAATAATTTTGTGTGTATTCATAATGATTTTGGTTTCCTGCAAACCGCAGGAAACTCCCAAAAAGGATCATTTGATTGAAAATGAGGACTATATAGACCTTTCATCTCAATATGATGGCGAGTCTATTGATTACAACGAATCATTATGGTATATGAATAATTTGAAGGACGTACCGTTGCCCGACCCGCACGTTTACGTTGAAAATGATACCTATTATATCGTTGGAACGAGTGACAGAAATCCCGATGTGGTCGATTGCTATGTTACAACCGATTTCGTTAACTACGAGTTGTATACGGAGATATACAATCCTGTGTTGTACGACGGTTGGGAGGACAGGAAAGAAGCATTGGTATTTGCGCCCGAAATTTACTGCTTTGACGGTGTGTATTATATGTATTACAGCGCAAAGGATCAAAATTTGAAGCGCAGATGCAGTGTGGTAGTTGCGGATAATCCTTTAGGCCCGTATAAACCCTTGGTTAACGATGAGGTCGACGGCTTGAGCAATCCCTTATTCCATAATGCAGATTATGTAAAAAGGGCACTTGATGCGACTGTTTTCACCGATGATGACGGCAAGATGTATATGTATTTTACCGTTACGCAAAAATCACAAAATATTACTGACGTGGATACACAGCATATCGTCGGAGTGGAGCTTATTTCTCCATATCAGGCGGATTGGTCCACTTATAAAGAATTGGTGATACCCGGTACGGTAGACGCCGAAAGCAATGAACAGGTGCTTGAATGGGAGTTGTATCGCGATAACAAGGTGCAGATTAATGAAGCTCCGTTTATGATCAAAAGTAATGGAAAGTACTATTTAACTTATTCGACTAACGGTGCTTGGAATAAGTATTACAACGTATGCTATGCCGTATCAGATAGCCCCCTTGGTAAATTTGTCAAGCCCTATGAGGAAGGCAAGATTTGGACTAATTTGCTTATGGGATTTCCCGGAACTAACGATGAAGAAGCTCTTATTTACGATCAATGGGTAGGTTTTGCATCGGGTACGGGACATCATTGCTTCTTCTATGCAGGCGATGAGCTAATGATTGGATATCACGCGCATAAAAATCGAAATTGGAACTCTAAAGATTATACCGAGCGCTTCTTTGCGTTTGATTACGTACATTTTGACGAAAACGGAGTTCCGTTTATCAACGGACCTACGTATTCGACTGTCAATTTGCCCGAAAGTATAAGCGGATATAAAAATATACTTGCCGATGCGATAATAACGGGTAATAACGTTCAAAATGTTCAAAAAATTAATGATAATTACATCGTTGATTACTACAATTTGGATTCCAAGGACAACGAGGTGCTTTTGGGCGCAGGAGAGTCCTATATCGAAATTGAGTTTGACGATTTATATGAGATTAAGGGTGTTGTCGTGTACAACAGCGCGTATTATGATTCATATATCGTGGAAATAGAATACATTGATTTCGGAAACGGAAATATCATCTATTATCCGCAATTTTGTGAGGATTTTTACTTTAATGACGAAACCGAATTTGTGCGTCCCTTAAGTTGCTTTAATTTGGAGATTTTGAAAACATTTAAAGCTGAAAAGGTTAAGATTGGATTTAATTTGCCAAACGGCGGCGCAATTAACGAAATTGTTATTTTAGGAAAATAATTTTTTGAGGTGGAGTAATGAAAAAATATCTTTTATCAAACATTGGCAATTTTTATAAAGCTAACTTGCACGTTCATACCAACGTTTCCGACGGTGCGATGAGCCCTGAGGAAATAAAAAGAATTTATATGGAAAAAGGATATTCAGTAGTTGCGTTCACCGATCACGAAATTATGGTGCCCCACACGGAGCTTACGGATGAGCATTTTGTTGCTCTTACGTCAACCGAGATAAGCACTAATAACAGAACAGATTGTGATTTTTGCTATGCAAAAACATATCATCTGAATATTTATTCTCCCGATGAGAACAAAAATTGCTTTAGTACCTTTGATAAAAGCAAAATGTGGCTTGAGCATTCGTATCAATACATTACAGACGAGCAGGAAGCTATGCAGTATAATCGTATTTACGATATAAATGACGTAAATAAGGTAATCAAAATGGCGAATGACGAAGGGTGCTTAGTATCCTACAACCATCCCGTATGGTCCTTGCAGGACTATTCCGATTACGCAGAGCTTTGTGGCTTGTGGGGAATTGAGCTCTACAACACGGGGTGTGCAAGAAACGGATATTTTGATACTGCGCAGCCGTTTGATGATCTTTTGCGACAGGGTAAAGGAGTATTTCCACTTGCCACTGATGACGCACATCTTTTGCGTGATTGCTTTGGCGGTTTTGTAATGATAAGGGCAGAAAAGTTAACCTATGATAGCATTTTTAACGCCTTGAAAAACGGTGATTTTTATGCTTCAACAGGCCCCGAAATTCACGAAATTTCAATTGATAACGGAGTTGTGAAAATTCTGACCTCACCCGTTGCATTTGTTGGACTTTCAACTGAAAACAGACATCTTTTTGCTAAAAGAGATGAGGAAAACTTATTAACTGAAGTGAATTTTGACATTGGTTGGCATCTTGATATGCTAAAGCAGGGAATAAGCGAAAATCCTTATATTCGTGTTACTTTGATGGATGAAAAAGGAAATACTGCGTATAGCAGAGCTTATTTTTTAAACGAAATAAATTAACAAAAAACGCAATCCACGGTTTTAGTGGATTGCGTTTTTGCTTATTTGTTTTTATCTCTATATGCAATTGGCGACATATGATAAACGCTTGCAAAGGCTTTTGTAAGGTGAGAAACATCATAAAACCCCGTTTTATAAGCAATTTCGGATATTGTAAGCGAGGTGTTAAGTAGCATAACAGAGGCGGATTCAATTCGAATTTTAGTAATATAAGCTGCAGGTGACATTTTGCAAATTTCTTTAAATTTTTTGATATATGAAGTGCGTGAAATATGAGCGATGTGTGTCAAATCATCTATGGTGATTTTTTCAAAGTATTTTTCATGTATAAATGAAATTGACTTCATTATCGCATGGTCATTGCCTGCGTCAAATCCGCGCTGAATACAGCTTTGCGTATAGGTTTGACACATCATACCTATAGCAATCATAGCGAAATTGCTTCTCATAAGATCTTCTACCGTATCACCGTAATTTTTGTAATGGGCAATTTGCCAAAGGATATTCATAATAACTTTGAAATCCTCGGGCGATAGTTTCAAATAGAGGTTGCTTTCGGTTTTTCCTCGCATCATCGGTTCTGCACCAAAAAGTGTGTAAAACGAGGGAAAAAGCTGCATATCCGCCATATGCTTATTCATAAAAGTGTCGCTGAGAAGCAGATGGAAAACGTCAAATCCTTCTCCCCCAAGATAACCGTGACTTACTCGCGGGGGGATAATAAAAACGTCGCCAATCGTCGCTTCTACGCGGCTGGTATGTATATAATGCACCCCGCTCCCCTTGGTTATTATATTAATTTCGTAAAATTCCTGCTCGTGCATACCGGTGTTGAAGTCCTTTTCAAGAAAGGCGTGCACCAAATCGTGTGGGGTTTGAAAAAATTCCCAATGATAGTAAAAATAATGTTTATGTCTGGCTAATACCTGATTTTCCATAAGCCCCTCCTTACTTTTTTAGTAAATTGTTTTTATCGGTGTGTTGAAATGTATTTGTCAAAAGCAACAAAAAATAAATGTTATTTTTGTAAAATATAGTCAATAAGCACATAACAAAAACCGATTTTACAACAAAATGTGTATATTATACATTTATTATATCACAAATATTATGTATAATCAAGTAAAATATAATATTTTTAGTAATTTAGACAATCTATATTTTGAAAGGGGTATTGAAAATGAAAAAACTGAAGCAGTTTCTGATAACAGCATTGTGTTTATTAATGCTATTGCCAATGGTAGCGTGTAAACCAAGAGAAAATAATCAAGGAGGAAAGCTCAATATGAGTGATTTAACGGTCAACCCAAATGCAATACCGTTAAAATTGTGGTATGACGAGGAAGCGCCCTTTATTAACGAGGGTTCTGACAAGGCGACTATGATGTCGGGACAGGATATTGGTTGGCAGAACTGGTCTTTGCCTCTCGGTAACGGATTCGTCGGCGCAAACGTTTTCGGAAGAACGGAAACGGAGCGCGTACAGATCACTGAAAAGACTCTTGCTAACCCTTGGCAGAGAGTAAAAACGGAAAACGGTCAAACTTCATATCCCGAGGTTGCCGGTCTTAACAACTTCTCTGAAACCTATATTGATTTTGGTCACGATTTTTCTGATGTTAGAAATTACAGACGTGAGCTTGATTTGAGAACTTCAATTGCAAGTACCAAATATAACTATGACGGGGCGACCTATTCAAGAGAATACTTCGTTTCATATCCCGATAACGCGCTTGTAATTCGACTTGATGCAGAAAGCGGTCCTCTTTCCTTTACGCTTCGCCCGACAATTCCGTTTGAGCAGAGCTATATGGAACAAAAGGGTGACGGCCTTTCAAAAAAAGGCACGGTAACTTCAAACGTTGAACACGGAATAGGTTGCATTGAGCTTAGTGGTACTTTAGGATATTACGACGTTGACTTCGTTGGATACTACAGAGTTTACACAACGGGCGGAACGATGGTTGCCGATACCGTTGAAAACAGCTATATGGATAAGGACGGACGTTTGATTACCGATACGGACGGCGTTATCAGAGTTGAGAACGCAACAAGTGCTATCATCGTTGCTACATTTGGCACGGACTATGAATTATGTGAAGAAAACTTTGAAAACGGTCAGTATAGCCACAATAAGCAAACGGCAAAAACAACCCTCGACGATGCTCGCGAAAAGGTCCAGGATCAGCTTTATCTTGTAACTGATGAAATCGACTCTATGAGCGTTGATGAGGCATACGATTACTTGAAATCAAGACATTTGGAAGATTATCAGAAATTGTTTGGCAGAGTGGATCTCGAATTGAACTGCAATCCCGAGGACTTTGATCTCACAACAGACAAACTCCTTGATAAATATAATTCAGGAACGCATAGTTCTTATCTTGAAACGCTTTTGTTCCAATACGGAAGATATTTGATAATCGCGTCCTCAAGAGATGGTTCGCTCCCTGCAAACCTTCAGGGTGTTTGGAACTGCTACAACATTCCTGCTTGGACAAGCGGATATTGGAGCAATATCAATATTCAGATGAACTATTGGCACGTTTTCAGTACAAACCTTGCTGAAACCTTTATTCCATATGTTGACTACAATGCAGCATATATGAGTGTTGCAAAGAAAAATGCCGACAATGTTATTAATACGTACAATCCTTCCGTTTACGGTAAAGACGGCGGAAACGGTTGGACTATGGGTATTGCGGGCAATCCATTCTTTGTTAATCAGGATCGCTCCTGCGGAAATTTGGGTCTTTTGACACAGCTTTTCTGGGATTATTACCAATTCACAAAGGATGAAAAGGTTCTTGAACTCGTTTACGACGTTCTTGTTGAGGCGGCTCGATTTGTTACAAAATGCGTAAAAAATTATGATGGCAAATATCTTGTTGAGCACTGTGATTCGCCCGAGATGTACGTTAACGGCTCTTGGTATTACACAACGGGTACTACATATGCTCAGACATTAGCATACATAAACAACTACGGCGCGCTTGAGTGCGCTAAGGAGCTTGGAATTGACCTTAGTAACAGTGAGTTGCTTTCAAGCGAGGAATATTCCATTCTCAACACGATAATGCAACAAATTGACAAGTACGATCCTATTATCGTTGGTTTGTCAGGACAGATTAAGGAATTCCGTGAGGAAGATTATTATGGCTCTCTCGGAAACCCCAATCACAGACATATTTCTCAGCTTGTTGGTTTATTCCCCGGTAACATCATCAATTCGAGCACGGATGCTTGGCTCGATGCATCTCTTGTAACACTTGCAGGCAGAAACGACGGCTTGACCGATTGGCCCGCAGGAACAACCAACACAAACGAAGCAAGCATCGTTGCTTGGTCTTGGGCGCACAAGCAGGCGCTTTATGCAAGAGCGGGCGAGGGTGATTTGGCTCAGGAAATGATTGCTGGAAATCTTCGCAACTCCACGCTCCAAAATCTTTTGATGGTTTGCGGTAAGATATTCCAGATCGAAGCAAGCAGCGGTACAACTGCTGCTATTGCGGAAATGCTTCTTCAGAGCGACGAGGAATTTATCGAAATTCTTCCCGCTATTCCTACAAACTGGGATAAGGGTGCATACACCGGTCTTGTTGCAAGAGGCAATACGGAAGTAAGTGTTTCTTGGGAAGGTGGAGTTGCAAACAAGATTAATGTTGCTCCAAAGCTTAATGGAGAAATTGCAATTAAATATCCCAATTTTGCAAACGTAACTGTTTATAATTCAAAGGGCGAAAAGATAGCTTCTGAGCTCTCTAAAGACAAGATTTTGACCTTTGAAGCAGTAGCAGGTGAAACCTATTACATCACGGGATTTAAGAAGGTTGACAGACCCGAAAAACCCGAAGGTCTTTCATTTGAAAGAATTTCTTATGCGGAATTTAAACTCAACTGGAATGCGGTTGAGGGCGCGGACAAATACAACGTTTACGTTGCATACGAAAGCGATGCTTCCTATACATATGTTGGAACTACAACTGAAAACACATTTGATTTCTTGGCTGATGAGGGCAAGCAGAACGTTAGAAAGACGTTTGTTGTTACTGCAGTTAAGAACGGTGTTGAAAGTAAGCGAGCTATCTGCTATTCAAATCCCGTTGCGCTCGACCTTGAGCTTCACTCGCTCACTTGGAGCGTTGCAGACGGCAAGATAAGTGCAACTGCAAATGCAAATGAAGCTGCAAAGCTTGCTCGCTTGTATGCAAAAGACGCAAACGGTGAATACGTTCTCGTTGCAGAGGCAAATGGTCTTACCGTTGTTGCAGATTATGATGCATCAAAATCCTATGCTTTGAGTGTAATTTCCAAATACACATCCGAGGAAAGCGAGCTTTTGCCCCTTACTCATCAAAACAATGCAAGCAACATTATTAACGGTAATGCCTTTGATTTTGCAAACGGCAAGGCTACGGTTGATCTTGGCAGTGTTTATTCGCTTGACGAATTGAGATTATACGTTGACAAATCCTTTGCAAGTGAAAGCTTGAAGATCGAAAGACTTTACGGCGGTGAATGGTTCACGGTTGCAGAACTTTCAACAAACGGTGAAATAAATGCACATCTTTCCGACGGATGCTTGGTATTCGATATGGATGGCGGCAAGGCAAACAAGGTAAGAATTACCGTTGATGCAGACGCGACCATTAATGAAATTACCTTGTCAGGTGAAACGGTGGCAAACGAAAGTGTAGAATATGAAAACGTATTCGGTGGCAAGGAGTTTGTTCCGTCATCTAATGCATCGGGCAATATGTATAATTCAAATTATGGCTATCAGACGATAACCGATGGAATTATATATCAGGAAAGTACCGGCAGATATTCAAGCGCGCAAAGAGGCGGCTTGGTTGAAGCAACGATTAATCTTGGCGGAGTTTATAGCCTTGATGAATTGAAGATTTATCTCTATAAAGACGGAATTTCCAAGTTAGGAACCGGCTTTACGGTTCAAGTTCTTTTCGCAGGTGAATGGATAACTGTTGTTAACTGTGATAGCAACGAGGGGCTTGCACAATACTTGGTTAAGAATCCGGGTGGCGTTGGTGACTGGTTGGTATTCGATTTGGATGACGTTTACGCAAGTAAACTCAAATTTACAATTCCAAACCAAACAAGTAGCGGTTGGACAACGTTCTATGAAATGGAGTGCTACGGTATTTCATCAACTAAGATTGACCCCGCTGCTGGTGAAGAGCCCGCGGAACCTGAAAACGTATTTGAGGGCAAGGAATTTACTCCCACAAGCGAGGCTCTTTCAAACGTATTGGTTGCAGGCTGGTGGACGGGCGGCGGCTATGAGACTCTTACCGACGGCAACAAGGTTGGTGAAATGGCAGGCAGGTTCTCGACTGTAATGGCAACGTCGGGTATGATGGATGCAACACTCGATCTTGACGGTGAATATAAGCTCAACACAATGAGATTTTATCTCTATGATACAAAGGATAGCATAACCGAAGCTGCCAAAAAGGGAAGCATAGGTAAGGATCTTTTGATTCAGGTGTATGCTAATGGCGAATGGAAGGATGTTGTTGTTTGCTCTAATAATGCGGCACTTTGTGTGTACTTAGTTATCAATGGCGGTTTGAATAACGACTATCTCGAATTCGATCTTGGCGGTATAGTTGCAGAAAAGGTTAGATTCTATATTTCCGGCTCTGCTGCTTCAAACGGAACAACGTTCCAAGAAATTGAATGCTATGGCATTGAAGTAAAATAAACTTAATAATAACAAGAAAGAGTGTAAAACCTTATGCTCTTTCTTGCGAATTATAAATATCTATTAAAAAGGAGAAAAAATATGAAAAACATTATCAAAACACTCGTTGTAGTGATGGTATTGGTTCTTGCGCTTACAGTTTTGGTAGCGTGTGATCAACCCCAACAACCTACAGAACCCGAGGGATGCAAGCACGATTGTGTACAGGAATACCTCCCCGGTTATGACGCAACATGTACAGAGGATGGC
>JAGBYG010000148.1 GCA_017628875.1 Clostridia bacterium | reverse complement strand
TTTAGCAAGTGAACCGATAAAACACTCGTGTTTTATCGAAAATTTACGTTGAGTCACCACTAACCCACGCGATTGTTTTGCTCCGCTTTTTCAAAAGCGGAAGCCTAAGCGGCTTGAGCGGTCTTAACTTAACTAACTTCTACTCTCCCGCCCTCAAAATATCTCCAACTTTTACGTCGAAAGGCACTTTCACAAAGAAATGCATAAAGGGATGAGGGGCGGACTCGATTGGCGCTCCCTTTTCGTCGCGAAGATCAACGATTTCAAGCGCACGGCCTACCTGACTTGGCGAAATAATTTCTGCGCCATCACCGATTTTGCACTTGTTTTTCTGCATAAATAGGTAGTATTTTCCGTCGGTTGCGTTCTCATTGAGCGTCTCTTGAACGGATTTTTCCTGCTCGGTCATCTCGCAAGCGATAGCAAAATACGCTTTTTCGCGAATGTAACCCGTATTTGAAGCGAGCTGGGCGTTATCAATGGGATAATCAAAATAAAATCCCGTGCAGTACTCTCTATGGCTCACGGATTCAAGCTCGCGCATCCAAAGAGGATTGAATTTGTAGTTTTCTTTATCTTGATAATATGAGTCAATAGCCATTCTGTAGGCATTCGTAACCACCGCTGTGTAGTAAGCGGATTTCATTCTGCCCTCGATTTTAAAGGACTTGATACCCGCCTCAATAAGCTCGGGAATATGCTCAATCGTGCACATATCCTTTGAGGACATAATGAACGTACCAAGGTCATTTTGCTCAATCGGAATAGGAAAATCGGGACGTTTTTCTTCAACGAGAGTAAAATTCCAACGGCAGGGTTGTGCGCACGCGCCACGGTTTGCATCTCTACCCGTGATATGATGGGAGAGCATACATCTTCCGCTGTATGACACGCACATAGAACCGTGAACAAACGCCTCAAGCTCAATGTCCTCGGGGATTCCTGCTCTTATTTTCTTTATCTCGCCAAGTGTAAGCTCGCGCGCCAAAACAAGTCGCTTTGCGCCAAGACGAATAAAAGCCTTGGCAGCCGCAACGCTTACAATAGACGCCTGTGTGGAAACGTGAATTTCCATTTCGGGCAAGATCTCCTGAATAGTAGCCATAACACCAAGATCAGCAACGATCATCGCGTCAATTTTGCAATTCTTGAGCGCGGTTAAATATTCGCGAAGAACACTATATTCATGCTCGTGGGGCATCGTGTTAACCGTCAAATACACCTTTTTGCCGCGCGCGTGTGCGTATTCAACCGCCTCGTGAAGCTCCTCGTTTGTAAAATTGTCAGCAGCCGAACGCATACCAAAAACGTTGCCCGCCAAATATACCGCATCCGCACCGTAATTTAGCGCAGATTTCATTTTTTCAAAATTTCCCGCAGGGGATAAAAGCTCAACCATATTATTTTATGTTCCCTTTTCTAAAAATTTGCATTTTATTTCATTTTAATTATAATATATTATTCCCAAGCTGTCAAGAAGTTCGTGCAATAAATTGGGATTTATCGAATAGTTAGTTAAAAACAAAATGGGTCGCTTTTGAAAAAGCTCCGCAAAACTTTTTGTAGAGCTATCGCGCAAAATCTCGCTCAAATCGTGTTGTTTGGCGATACCAACCAACACATCACGATTTTCTCCTCGCCTCGAAAATCTGTGATTTGCTACTACAAAGCGTAAGAATATTGCTATCAAAACGGCTAAGCATAGTCAACGTAAATTTTAGAAAAACAAATCTTTGATTTGGTTTTC
>JAGBYG010000016.1 GCA_017628875.1 Clostridia bacterium | reverse complement strand
GATTCATTAGAGGATAGATTGATATCATTAGAAGATGAATTAATTGAACTTCTAGAAAAATATTATAATTAAATGTATCGTTTACCTCTGCTACGCAATTTGATGTTATTTGTTACGCAGTGTGCTACGCAAAATGGGTTTTAAATCGTTTTTGAGTCGGGTTTATGCTCTAAAAATCTGTTATTTACGCACAAAAATGCCAAGTTATATTGACAAAATGGCCATTACTAACCACCGGTAGAGGCCACAAGTTCAATATTTGGCAACCGTTGGGGTAGTAGAGACCCCAAGTGCAAGTGTTGACCAGCTGCGGCACACACGATAAAATATTTTTTCATAATTTAACTGCATATAAATTTTCAATTTAGATTGAACGTGTTTCCTTCTCCAAAATATCGCTAAGCGCGGTTTTGCTTTTTCTTTCCCTTGAACTATTCACAATGTTATGGTATAATATGTGTGAAATATATTTCTTTTGAGGTTATCTATGAAAAATGTTATCATTCGTTTAGAAACAGAAAAGGACTACAGAGCAGTAGAAGAACTCACCCGTGAGGCATTTTGGAATGTCTACAAGCCCGGTGCCGACGAGCATTATTATGTGCACATGATGCGAAAACATCCTGATTTCATCCCCGAGCTTGCATTCGTACTTGAAAAAGACGGCGAGATCGTGGGTAATATCATGTACACGAAGGCGTGGCTTGAGGACGAGAACGGTGATCGTAAGGAGATACTTTCCTTCGGACCGCTTTGTGTTGCTCCCAAGTATCAGCGCCAAAAGCTCGGCAAGATTTTGATTGAGCATTCATTCGAAGTAGCACGCAGTATGGGCTACGATGTGAACATCAATTTCGGCAATCCTGGCAACTACGTTAGTCGTGGGTTTGTGAGCTGCAAAAAGAAGAACGTTAGCTTTGTAGTTGACGGCAACTTCCCTACCGCACTTCTCGTCGCAGAGCTTGTGCCGGGCGCGCTTGACAGCAGAAAGTGGATGTATATTCCCTCCACCGCTGCAGATTGCTGTGAGGACACCGCCGCTGTCGAAGCCTTTGACGCGACATTCCCACCGAAAGAAAAGAAGTGGATGCCGAGCCAAGAGGAATTCTATATCTATAGGCATTCTTCGGTAGTTCGCTGAATGTAAAATTAGCCTCTGAGAGTCGAGAGATTTCTCAGAGGCTTTTTCTTATTCAACCTTCAAAATATTGATTTTCTCTTTTCTGAGCAAGAAGGCATACGCTATGAGTGATACAACACTATCAAAAGCGTTTCCAATTCCGAACAACATAGCAATACCTGTAAGCGTTGGAGTCCAAACATTCGTTGCATAGAGGATGAAGGCGATTCCATAATAAATCGTATTCGTCACAACCGATTCAAACAGCATGTAGTTCGTCTTTCCAAGTCCATAAAAGGTTGAGTCAAACACGTTCTGAACAGCGTACAGCACGTAGAAGCCAACGAGAAGCAGCACGAGGCTGAACAACTTATCTACATCCGTAAAGCCAAGCACGTGAGTCATAAACGGTTTCCATACGGGAATGCTTGCAAACCACAAAGCCGAGATGATCGCCGTGATACCGAAATAACCAAGCGAATTTTTGCGGATGTTCTCCTTATTGGCTGCGACCTCTTGCTTGATCAGCTCGCCAAGCTGAATCACGGGCAGAAGAAGCCAACCCCAAATGAAGTTGTTTGCAACCCAGTACGTTCCTTGCTCTCCGACCACGTTGACCATTCGCGCGATCATCACCATATAGGCAACGTTGCGAACGAGAGATTCCACGCCCGAAATGCCGCCGACCTTGGCAAATTCCTTCATCCAGACAAAGTTGAGCTTTGCCTTGCCGAACACCTTGATTTCTTCTTTGGCGAGAAGAATGAGCGATACAACGAGCAACAACGCATTTACGATGATATTGGAGTATCCGATTCCGTTAACACCGAGATTTGCCGATACGGGCAAGGTGGAAACGAGGAAGGTATCTGACACGAGGCAAAGCACGAGTCTTGCGCCTGTGAGTGCATACAGGTATTTGGTCTTATTGACCGTAACAAGCGCAACAAGTGCGAACTGCGTGAGAATTGAGAAGATGTTTGCAACACTCTCAACGCGTATGTAGGATGCGGATGCTTCAATGATGCTCGCATCGGTAGCCATGAGCGCGAGCAGAGGCTCTGCAAAGATCAGTACCCCAGCAGAAAGAACGGCATATACGCCAAGCGAGATCAACATGCCTGTTCTCACGCGGTTTGAAAATTCGTCTTTATCATCCTTCACCTTGCCTACGAAATAGAACAATGGAAGGATGATTGCCTCGTTCATGATCTCGTAAAGTAGATTCACCCACGAGAGCTGACCTGCGATTGAGAAGGAATACTCTCCAGGCAACTGTCCAAGGAAGAACACGCGCACGGTGGTGTAAATCGTCGGCGCAAGCCCGAGGACGAGTAGTGCTGCGAAGAGTTTGTAATTGGTTCGGCTGAGTGACAGTTTGATTTTGGAAAACATAACGGTCTCCCCCTTTTCAATATTAGCAAAAAGGACAAAGGAAAAAGCATCCGCACATAAGTACAGACGCCGAAAAAGATGACAGCTATCTCATCATTTGACGAGTCTGCGACAAAAAGTGCATTTTGCCGGAAGTTACCGTAAGTCTGTCACGTTTACGGTAAGTTTCCCAATCGCCGTCGGCAATTGCTCAAGTCACTATTTACTTGTCATAATTATAGCATAACATTGGTCATTTTTCAACAGTAATATATGAACACGGCGACGGATTTCTCCGCCGCCTTTATCATATATAACTTAACTGTGTTTTCTGCTACGCAATCTCACCTCGTTTGCTACGCAGAGTGTTACGCAATAAACTTTTTAGGCCTACTTTTGTTCTAAAATATCCCGTAAGTACTGCACGGATTTCCGTGCAAAAGTTGCACTTTCGGTCATAACTTATGTACAAAAAAGGCCGCAAGTTCAATATTCGCGCTACCTTGGGGTAACTATGACCGCAAGGTCAATAGTTGACCAGCTGCGCCACACCTTAATACTGTTTTTCTCTGCCTAAATCTTATGTTATCGTGTTTTTGCAACAAACAAGATGGGCTTGTTCTTCCCTGCTTT
>JAGBYG010000147.1 GCA_017628875.1 Clostridia bacterium | reverse complement strand
GGTTTGGTTTCGTGTCCTCCATACTGAAAGCACTTTGAGTATTACAAATAAAGCAAACCGGGAATTCAAGTCCCTTTGATTTATGCGCAGTTATCATCTGCACTGCATTACTATCCGCATCCTCATATGAAAGCGAGGGAACTTTTTCGTTTTCTATCAATTCATTGATATAGGAAATAAAGTTATTAAGTCCCTTGAATGAACCTGACTCAAATTTTCTTGCCATTTCATAAAGACGAGTGAGATTTTGTTGATTTGCACCGTCAAGCGAGGTCATTGAAAGGTCGCGGTAGAGATAATTGAGCAGCTTGTCAATCGAAACTGACGAGGAAAGCATACGGTAACTTGTGAGCTTTTCAATGAAGTATTGATTTTTTTCTTTTATCGAGTTATTATCTCCATTATAATCTCGGAGTGCTTCAAAAAGTGATGCTTTTATGTCTGCACTTGTGCGTATTGTGACAAGCTCGTCCATAGTGTAAGCGAATATTGGCGAATAGAGCGTAGCCGCCAATGGAATATCTCTATGAGGATTATCTATAGTCGATAAAAGCGATAATGTCAAAAGCACGTCGGGAGTTTCAAAGAGGTCGTATTTTGAGTTGTCGGAGCAGGGTATTCCATAAAGCTCCAAGGCGCGAGAAATGTCGCCTGCTGGGGTTGTAGCCCTCATAAGCACGGCTATATCGCGCGGCTCGATCTTTGTTCCGTCTGCTTTGATTTCATTTGAAATAAGACGGTTTATTTCCTTCGCAATCCACAATGCCTCGGGATTGATGTCTGATTTTTCTTCATCTTCAACCATCTCATCATCTTCCTTTGCGGATTCGTCACCCGTTATTACAGTAACATTTACCGTGGGAGAGGGAAGTGTTCTCCCTTCTTCCTTTTTTGAGAAGATGAGGTCATCATTGGGTGTGTATTCGATGTTCTCACCGCAATTTCCAAACAAAAATGAAAATACCTTGTTTGTGAATTTTATTACGTTCTCGTCGCAACGGAAGTTATTTGACATAAAGATGAGTGCATTGTTTGAGCCATCGCTATCCTCAAATGGCGCAAAGCTCTTTTTATATCCTGCAAAAACGTCGGTATCTGCTCCGCGGAAGCTGTAGATGCTTTGCTTGATGTCACCAACCATAAAGCGATTGTTGTCTTTTGCGATGAGTGAGAAAATCTTATCCTGCATCGCGTCAACGTCCTGATATTCGTCAATGTATATCTCCTCAAATTGCTCGCGATAGACAAGTGCAATATCACTTGGTGTTCTATCAGCATTTGTAAGAAGCTGATATGCAAAGCGACGAATATCGTTAAAGCCGAACGCTTTTCGCTTGATTTTTTCATTAAGCACTGCTTCTGCAAATTCGGTGAGTATTTTGTGAAGTGAAACAAGAATTTCACTTGTGTTGAGCATAATATCCTTGATTTCATTTTCGTCAAATGAAAAATATTTTTCGGCTATGCTTTGAATGAATTTGGTTTCTTCATCGCGCAAGGATTTGCAAAGCTCGATTTCGTCGGTTTTGAATTCCTTTTTCAAGCTGCCAAGGCGTTGCTTGTTAAACGAAAGCACCTTTGAGCGCGCTAAGGAGTAGTTATTTTTTTCTAATATCTCAGAAAGCTCTGCTAAAAATTCCTTTTCATAAGCAAAAGCTGGAAGATATGCCTTTGATGCGTTTTCCTCTGCTGAAATTACGTCACAGCAGTGCACGAGTGCAGTGTGATACGCGTTTGCGCCATTCAGGATATAATCGCGAATGATTTTTCCTTTACGGCTGAGGAAAAAGTCGCCCTCTGCCTCTTGTTTCAATTCGTTTGCAAAATGCAAAATGGTATCTGCACCCTCAACCTGAGAGCAGAGCTTGTCTTCAAGTGCTAAAAAGATGTCGGAAAGCGTGTCGCTTTGCTTTGCAGTGGTGAAATTTTCAACAAAGGAAAGAAAATCATCCTCGTTTTAGGCACTCAGGTCATAATGCTTTTCGATAACGGAGTCCAAAACCACTCCTCTAAGCAGAGCCATTTATCCC
>JAGBYG010000146.1 GCA_017628875.1 Clostridia bacterium | reverse complement strand
AGCAGCAAACTCACCAAAGATAGCCATCAAGCCATCATTTGCCTCTGCCCACTTCTCTTTTGTATAATTTTTCGTCTTTTGCTCGTGCTCACGATAGGCATCGGTGTTGCCGTAACGGGCACGAACTTCATTATCGTAGTTTTTCATTTATACACCCCACAAATTTTCTCAAGTATCTCCACGTCTGCCGGGCAGAACTCATAATTAGGAATCTCGCTCGGAGTTATCCATTTTATATCGTTGTGCTCTAACTTTTGGGGCTCGCCATCGGTGATGGTTGCGTTGAACAATGTCAAATGCACCCTCAAGTCGGGATATTCGTGCGTGACATCCATAAACACATCACCAACTAAAATTGTTACGGCAAGCTCTTCTCTGCACTCTCTGATAAGTGCCTGTTCTTTTGTCTCTCCCGGCTCAACCTTGCCGCCGACGAACTCCCACAAAAGCCCTCTAGCCTTGTGCACAGGACGTTGGCATATCATAAATTTATCATCTCGCCACACAAGTGCAGCCACTACTTCCGTTACCATTGCAATCTTTCCAATCAATATCATAATTATTAATGTCATTATACCACGAAATGACATTAATTGCAATAATATTTCGAAACCATAAACAGGGCACTTTGAAATCATAAACGGAGCACTTATCACTATCGTTATCACAGTTGTTATCGCCATCGTTATCACTCGTGCTTATAATAAGAATAAAACAAAATCCGCCATTCTCTGCCCCAGCAAGGGAAAAATGGCGGATTTTGTATCGCTCAAGGAATAAATTAGCTTTATTTTTTTATGATTTTAAACTTGTCATCAATACGCTTGTATGTTATAGTCCCATTTTCATCGTAATGATCGCCAATAAAGAAACCGACAAAGCGATAACCTTGTATTCCTGTTAACGGATCTTTTGCTTTTGTGAAGACAACCCTTTTCTTTCCAATATATCTTCCCTCGGCTTTTCTTTGTATATTCTGCTTAGGATCATCAATATACTCATAAATTTCAGTGCCGTCTTTGGATAGAATATTGAAATATCCACTACTTGTTGGCTTCTGAATGGTTAACTGAGGGAACCACGGAAATGTGCCCTCTTCATAACCATATTGTGTATGCAGTTTTTTCCAAGGTTCGCCGCTATGAGCAGGTGATCCGGCAAAGTTCTGACCTAAGATTATGTTATAAACATCTTTATTGCGAGGAAATACAATATTATCATTAACAGTTATGTATTCTTTATCTTTGAAATATTCTGCAATGTCAGACTCTTCCGCAGACCAGCCGTACTTAACTTCTTTCGTTGTAAGATTCCAACCGTCTTGAACATTCAGCTCTTCGATTTTGCTTTTTATAGTAAGTACGTGAGCATTGATTTGTTCTTCTACTTCTTCAAACGTTTTTGTTATATCTACGTGCAAAGCAACATAGTCACTACCGTCAACCTGCTTCATAACGTCTATAATAGTAGCCTCACGCTCGGCATCAAGAAGTTTTTGTTCATTAGAAGAGTGATATCCTTCGTCGCATTCAATCCCTATTTTAAGCTGTGGGAAATACAAATCAATGAAATAGTAATTACCGTTTTTGTCTTTTACATACTGCTGTGAAACTGGGACTAAACGAGAATCGTTAACACGATTCCAAATAGCATTGACTACATAATTTTCATAGTCTTTGCGCTTTGTTCTCGAAAGTGTTTTTGCCAAATAAATTACTTTTGAATCCATAAGTCACGCTCCTATTCCAACAGCATTCTGAGATGTATGAATTCGATTCTTTGTTTTCTGCAACTTAAGATAATTAGTATTATCGTAAGCATCAACAACAGTGAATCTAATATACGAGGGTTCATCGCACTCCAACTCAATATGCTCGTAACACATATGCTGAAATACATCTAAAAACTCTTGTGCATCAGCCGCATCTTTAACAGCATAAAAAATATCTTTCAATTCAAATCCTTCACGAAGACAAAAATCACGTAACGAGATGGTGTCTCTTTTTTCATCATTACATCTATAATAGATAATATGTTTCACTTCCATAATTTCAAAATAAATCCTCGAATACAATTTTATATACTGAGCTCAAGTATTTAGTTAACATATGTTCAAATACCATTGTTGGATTGACATCTAAAATACCATGATAAAGCAGCATATGCTTTTATCCAATAAATAATTGGGATCTCATCGATTAGCATATAAATGTCATCTGTATGCAAGTATGTTTTCACAGTCGCCCAAGCAAGAAGCTCGTTAAATTCAACAAGCTCGTTTGAAAAATATGTGGGGTGCGTTCTCACAGCATTAGCTAATTCCACTTCTCGAATATATTCATAAATTTGTAATTTAGATTTGCTTTTTCTTAGCCAAAGCAAATGTGGCGACTCAATATATCGTATAATTATCTTATCATTTTGTGAAACAATGCTTATAATACCGTTCTTCCAATCTTCGAACAATCTATCCCATGTGTGAGAAACTAAAGAAAACCCTATATAATCTTTACATTTTTCCATACTATAATTAAGGAAAAATCTATTGTATGCGGGATATTTGAAAGCACTTCCTTCCCAAATATCATTATCATACAATAGAGATTTGAATGTTGAGTTATATATAACTGCTAATCCATCCATAAATATTCCTGGATCTTGGTCGTCTTCTTTTCTAGGCTTTAAATTCTTATTTTTATTCACATAATACGAGTATGTTACATCCAAACAATATAAAATATTAGATAATCGCTCTTTTTTTCTTATCGACTTAATAGAACTTTGCATGCGTCTCTCTTCTGAGAAAATCAAATTTATGCACTCTATCTCAGTAGCATAAGAATATAACACAGAGTTACCTTGTTTGAGCAATTTTATTTGTTCACCAAAATCAACATTGTCATACCTGCTTATATAAACTTCTTGCAATTTCAAAATAGAGATCATTTTCTCTAACGTGGATAAATCTTCAATCGACAATAGATATTCTGAAATCTCTGTATATTTCTTCTTCTTGATTAATTTTTTAAGCTGTTCCATCGAAAATACGACCTCCTTTCTAGCACCTTAACCGTAATAGTTATTGATTAAAGATATAATACACCCTCTCTGCAACATCGTTATTTAGAGCTAATAAAATTTTCCCACTAATCAAATTATTATCCTTCAAATAAATTTAGTGTGTCATATTTGTATTGTTGTTTTCATAAGCATTATCTCATATATATAACAACTGTACACCAAAAACAATTTAGATTTGTATCTTAACAATTACAGATGAAGTCGCAAAACAACATATGATTTATTAATTATATCATGTCATTACCTTTTTGTCTACAACAATACACATATTTTTACAAAAGCAAACAAACTCGCGCCTATATATAAAAAATATCTGGCCAGCTTTACTGCTTTTAATTATTTATGACAAAAATGCTCCACCTACTGGACTTTCGCAAAGAATTATGGTAATATACCGTGTTATGAGAGAGGGGGTGTGGCAATGGCATATGGATACAAGGATATAGTATGTGCGCCTATGAGAAAAAGGAGTGTAGATACGCACTTTCGCAGGCAGATACGATATCTTACATCAACAGCCATTTTGAATAATTTGTACCATCGGGGAGAGATTTCCCTCTCCACTTGGTATGTTGCAGAAAATGCTCTTGCTACACGTTATCATATGAGTGATAACAGCATCTATCGCGTATGGAGTCCTGACTACAATAGTAATTTTGCCGGGCAACGTGCTGAGCGATCATTGTATATGCGAAAAACAAAATAAACAATGGATTTTTACACTTTTTGCGCGATTTATCTAATGTCCTTTTTGTCCCCATTGTCCTTGCTGCATCACCGTGCAACAGCATATTATTACGATATTTTATGTGTTGTGTCAAGTTACGGAAGTATTGCCCTTCTCATTTCTGTAATTTGATACAATTTTTGTGGTATTGAATGTAATATCATTCCACCTTATTATTTCTACAATTTGACACAAAAAATACACCACTCTATCTAAAAGGGTGCACTGTATCAGATTGCGAATTATTTTCCATCGAAAAGCCTTGATACATCAAGTATCAAGGCTCTTTTTTGTGTTTTTTCGGCATTCGCGTTTATACCGTTCTATTCCCTTCTTTTCCGGTTTTTTCCGCCGGTAAGTTGACGGGAATCTCTTTTTTGTTTTTACATTTCATCATTTAATATTTTAATCATAGTAAAAAATATAGATCCCCGAACAGCTCGTACTATTCGGGGATCTTCTATTATCACTAATTAATAAAAGCAATGCTATTTGCTGGTTACTCTTCCAAATAAAAACGAACTTTTGTCCACTGGATAAAAGTTCGTTTTTTCGTGTTTTAAGGTGTTTGGGGACAAAATCAAAATAAAATGCGAGTCAAAGTGGTAGAAAATGCTGTTTCGGCTCTTATTTTTATGCTCGCAGCAGCAAAAAAGCATTCACATAAAGTTCGTTTTAGACTTCTGCACAAAGCGAAGAAATGGTGCGGACAGAGAGATTTGATCCAATCAAACAGAGTATAAAGCCCCAATTCGATTGACATTTGTTTCTCTTTGTGCTATAATGTAGATAATTTGCGATACACGTTTTATTCTCGGAGGTTAAAATGGATACTAATAACATTATGGATTATTTACAAACGAAAGTAAATGTGGCAACGGACGTTGAAGCCTCTGCGCTGGTCGGAATGGAGGTTGTACACACCGCTTTTAATACGGCCCTATCACTGGGAAAAGGTGTCATTACTGATGCAGCGAATGGTATGCTTACTGTACAATTTGCTACAAAGTCAACACGATTCGCGTTTCCAATGGCCTTTAAAAATGGGTTAAGTCCGGTTGATTCCACGATCAAAAAAAGATTGTCCGAGCTTGAAATTTGTCCGCCCCCTCCACCTGATTATAGCTGTCTGAACTTCCGTCTCACATATGATCAGACACACTACATTGCCGATTCCTGCGCGAAAGAGGTTGAGGAGATTGTTATCCCCGCCAGACATCAAGGTGTTCCTGTGACATTTGTTCATGGCGATGTGTTTAAAAATATAAAACTGAAAAAAATAACTATTCCGTGCAGTATCACCAAAATAGACTTTCCTTTGTTCTTAGAAGCCCCCATCGAGTGCATTCACGTTGACCCCGACAACCAAAACTATCATTCCAAGGATGGCGTCTTGTATTCAAAGAGTGGGAAAGAGCTGATCTTTTATCCGAACGGCAAGACCGGTGTCTCGTTTGTTGTGAACAACAACATTGAGAAAATTGGCTACGAGGCGTTTAAGAACAATAAAACTGTAAAAGAGCTGTTTATTGGAAAAAACGTAAATACGATTGACGAAAGGGCGCTTACTCAGTGCTCTGCGTTGGAGCTTATTCATGTTGACCCCGGCAACCGAAACTATCAATCCAAGGACGGTATTTTGTATTCGAAAGACGGTAAAAGGTTGATCTATGTCCCTCGCAAAAAAACCACAAGAGGTCTTTTTGTAGTCGACAAAATGGTTGAGGAAATTTGCACCAGAGCTTTCTTCGGAGTCGAACACATTAAGGCAATATACGTAGGAAAAAACGTGAAACGGATCAATGAGATGGCATTTTGTGAATGCAGAGCTAAGAGAATCTATATTTCCGCAGAAACTTCCCCACAAACAACTTTAGCGTACGATAGTACGACGTACTCAGAATACAAACTAAACAACACTTTTCCCGGCTTCCCCCAAGAATACTTATCAGAACACGAATTCTTTAATTGCCCCACAACTTATACTATCAAAGACAAGGAAATTTTTGGTTGCAATTACTTTGACGACGGCCCGTATTATACCAATGCAGTGATTGGCGGTCAGGCAGGTTCTAAAATTGAAGCCTATTGCAACAAGCGTGATATAAAGTTTATAGCAGTTGAAGATAACAAAGAAGCTATCAAGAGTTTCTTTATTTCCCCACTTGACGAATTGACAGAGCGTGTAGCAGCCGAACGAGATAATGAAACGGAGTTTGTTGTAACTAATGAAACGGATGGCTATCAGGCAAGTTTTAAAAACGGTACGCTCACGTTTACCGCTCTGCGCCCCGGCGCTTGCATCAAAAAAACAGCAGAGTACATAGCGCCGCACAGACGCGAAAAGGTGAAAGAAATCATAATTGGTGAGGGAATCGAGAAAATTTTAAGTGGCGCCTTCGACGGAAAATATTACAATCTTGAGCAGTTTTTTATTGGCAAAGACGTACGGCGCATTGCCACCGAGATATTCGAGTGTCACCATTATGATTCCGGACACAATTTTGAAAAGTTCACGTCTATCACAGTAGACGAGGAGAACGAGTGTTATAAGTCGGTGGACGGTGTGTTGTATACCCGTGATATGCAAATGCTTATCAAGTATCCGCAAAACAGACCCAGCTTCTATTATGAGGTGAATTGTAATATTGCTCCGTACGCATTTGAATGTGCGAAAAATTTAAGGTGTATCAGAATTGGCGGAAAATGCGAATCGGTTGGAGAAAAAGCATTTTTCGAGATTCATCAGTATTTGCACATATGGTTTGACAAATGCGTGACACAGTTTGAGGACGATTTTCCAATTTGTACAATTCATAAAGCGTATGAACCACCCCGAAGGAATGACCTTGTCATAGGCGGATATAAGGATAGCTATGTTCACGAGCAATGCAAGGTGATTGGCGTCTATTTCCTGCCTATCGAGGAAGAAAGTGAAATTCAAAAATTTATGACCTACCCCTTTGCAGAAGGAGAGTGGGAGGACTATTCTTACGGTTCAGGAACCTGGTTGAAGGATCCGTATTATCGCGAATGTCAAAAGCTCAATATTATTGGATCTGATGGATACATCCACCAGGTGGGTGAGCACGGAGAGGAACTTGCTCTGCCTGAAGGTGCCAAGTATATCCACAGCTTGGATCTCAAGGGAGTCAATCGGCTTGTAATACCCAAAACAATGGTGAATCTGGCTACGTGGTTTGAATGTCCCGCCCCTGAGTTGCAGGAAATCGTTGTGGCAGAGGGGAATGAACGCTACAAGATTATAGAAGGACATCTGTACTCCACGGACGGAATGCTTTTAACATACCTACCGGCCGCCGCAAAGCAAGCAGGTGTTTTGCCTGAGGGAACGCTATCAATTTCCGCTTATGCCTTCAATTTACTTGAAAAACCCTTGGAAACACTATACGTTCCGGCTTCTGTTACAAACATAGAGGTCCGTGGATGCTACCGCCAAAATGACCAGCGATTTTACAGCGTGGATGTCTCTCCCGAAAATACCACTTATACAAATATTGACGGCAATTTGTTCAGCCGGGATGGAAAGACGTTAATTTGTGCAAAAGTGAGTTCGGGCATTTTCACTGTACCCGACGGAACAGAGATCATCGGAGAGCACTCGTGTATTGGTTTGCCCCAAGAAACCATGATTGTCATTCCCGAAAGCGTAAAGGAAATAAAGGGATACCTATGGAAAGATATTATTCGCGCAGCAAAAGGCTCTTATGCAGAGCAATATGCGAGAAAACACAATATCGACATTGAGTTTATCTAAACACGGTTGGACGGACATCTTTTGTTCGCTTTCACCCTGTTCAGACACCTTTTATCACGTTTAAGGCAAAAAAACAACAATATTTGAGATGCGTAAAGCAGCACTTTTTAAAGTGCTGCTTTTCCAAAATGTTGTATTATTCCGATAATTATCAAAATATTATCCCAACAACTATTGATATTATTCCGATAATATGCTACAATAACAAAAAAAACAGGAGGTAATAATTATGAAGCCCTTGTCTGCATCCTTCAACAAGGAGAATACACCATCGACTTTTAACGCACGTCTCATACGTTCGTATTCCCTCTTTATCAGTTTATTTTTTCTTTTGTCCGTACCATTTGCAGTAATATACACAAAGGAATGGAATATATTTCAAAATCTTTGGCTCATAGTCACCTCACCAAGCAAGCTTGTAACCGACTATTTTGCTCTTGGCGGACTCGGTAGCACTTTGCTAAACGTAGCAATTTGCGGTTTGATTGCAAATGCCGTTATATATATATTCAAAGTAAATTCAAATGCCCAAACCTTGGCAGGATATATGTTAATAATCGCACACGCATTCTACGGACTTAACTTTCTTAATATGTGGATGCCCTTTGTCGGAGTTATTCTTTTTTGCGTTGTAATGAAGAAAAAAACATCCGAAAATATACATATCGCTTTTTACGCTACCGCACTGTCACCTTTTGTAAGCGAAGTTCTTTTCAGATATCCAATGGGTAGTGCCGTAAGCACAAATATAAATTGGGTCGGCATTATCATAGCCATTATATGCGGAATTGCGGTGGGCTTTATCGTGTTACCGCTTTTACCCGGAACGACCGCAATGCATAGAGAATATAACCTCTATAAAGCGGGACTTTCTGTTGGCTTGATGGGAATTTTCATCTATGCCTTTATGTATAAAACTCTCGGTATCGACTCACCATCCACACTCCCCATAAGCAATCCCGAATATTATGCAATGCCCTATGCCTATCGCGGATTTATGAACGTTTTCTATCTGATTTTCTTCGGAATTACGTTTATAGCAGGATTTTTGTTAAAGAAGGGTAATATCAAAGAATATAGAGAACTCTTAAAATGTACGGGATACGGCACAGATTTTGCGGATAAATTCGGAATGCCCCTGTGCTTTATCAATATTGCAATATATGGTTTGCTGTTCGTCGCATATCTCAATCTCGTATTTCTTCTTCCAAATATCTTCCCGTTTCTCCCCGCAGGTGTTGGATTTACCGCCCCCACGGCAGGTGCGGTTTTGGGAGCATTAACGTTCGCTTCCGACGGTCAGCACCCGAGGAACGTAGCACCCATCGTTGTCGGATATGTGGGACTTCATGTTGTTGTAATCGCAATCTGTCTTGTTTCAGGTATTGATATTCCCTGGACACTTTCAACACAAGCATATATTAACGGACTCGCCTTTGCCACAGGTCTTTGTCCCATAGCAGGTAAATACGGCTTCAAATATGGAGTAATCGCAGGAATACTTAGCGCAACTATATGCACGGTAACCTCAAGTATGCACGGTGGCTTTGTTCTTTATAACGGAGGATTTACAGCAGGGCTCAGCGCACTTATTATGATTCCCCTTCTCGATTATTATAGCATCAAACCAAAACGCGAAGATGATATCTGATACAAAAAAAACGCAGGATTTAAAAATCCTGCGTTTTTATATTAATAATCAAGCTCATCTTTTTTACGTCCAACAACGTACTTGTCAAAATCACAAGCAAGGAAGAAAGCACGAAAAGAATCAACAAAATCGCGCAAAGCGCACCCATACAGAGCATTATAAGAATGCTTGCAATCACACCCGAGACAACCATATTTTCGAGTGTGATTTTCAAATCCCACCGCAACCATCAAAAAATTCATAGTCGATACAATTTCGGCTATGGATTTTCGTTTTTTATAGTGAAAATAGCACTTTTTAGCTCCAAAATCGTTGTTTTTAACAGTTTTAAGGGCTTTTTAAGATGCAAAAATAACAATTCCGCTACTCCCTGTACTTGCTGCAACAGGAATAGCGGAATTCTATCGTTCACCCCTTCAATTGTTCAGATATTAATTCTGCTAGACAAATTGGGATTTGACTACCTTTTCTTATAAATCACGAGCTCGGGATTCTCACCGTTTTCCTCATATGTGCATACGAGAAGGAAATCCATGTTGGCGACAATTCCGTAGCATTTTGTTTTTCCCTCGAGCTGACTGCCAAGATAGGTCTGCTTATCGTCAAGGAATTTCACCTTTTCTCCGTTTGGAAGTGTGTATTCCATATTAACAAATTCACCGGGCAGAACGTTTAAATTCTCAACCTTGGGCAATCCCTCGATATGCAAAAGTGTGGTGAATTCGTTTATCAGCTGTTGTTTGAACTCTTCGAGCTTTTCTTTACCACCGATCTCGGCATATCTCTTCCAAATATCAAGGGTATATTCACCATCGGCATAGCACCATTTACAGTATTCCTCGTTGAAATTGCCATCGGTTTCTTTGCTGATATTACAGTCCTCAAGAGGCATACCGCAGCATTCGCACACTAACTCTCTTGGAGAACCGAGAAGCGTGTTGATCGACACATTAAACAACTGTGAAAGTAGCTTGAGAGTATCTATGTTCGGTATAGTTTCTCCGTTTTCCCATCGAGACACCGCCTGCCTTGTCACGAATATCTTTTCTGCAAGTTCCTCTTGTGAGAGTCCTATTTTCGTTCTTAATTCGTAGAGTATATCTTTCGTTTCCATAAAATCACCGCCTTATATTTCTTGGATATATT